>NZ_JANJER010000011.1:0-95180 GCF_044878485.1 Dermacoccus sp. BD5
CCCGGCCGCGCAATTACCCCCCCTGGCCCCCCCCCCCCCCCGGCCCCGCGGCCCCCCCCCCGGCCGCCGCCCCCCCCCCGCGGGGCCGGCCCCCCCCCCCCCCCCCCCGGCGGTCTCGTTGCGTCACGTGGTCGAGCCGGCCGCCCGCGTCAACCGGGCGAGACCCCGGGGCGCCCTTGCGCGTGCCCGTCCGGCAAAGAATCGCCGCACGGGAGGTGAACTTCCGGTGAACAGATATCGGGCGCTCCCGCGAATTTCCCGCAGTGCCAACACCCGTTTGCGTACAGCGCACTCGGCGGCCACTGCGCGGTTGCACACTTGCCGTGTGGATTTCTCGTTCATTCTCCTCGTGCTCGTCATCGTCACGGCACTGGCGTTCGACTTCACCAACGGCTTCCACGACACCGGCAACGCGATGGCGACGTCCATCGCCACCGGTGCCCTCAAGCCCAAGGTGGCAGTCGCCCTGTCCGGCATCCTCAACCTGATCGGTGCCTTCCTGTCGGTCGAGGTCGCCCTCACCGTCACCAACGCAGTCATCAAGATCCAGGCCAAGGACGGCGCTCCGAAACCGGAGTTCCTCGCCGACCACGGCCAGGCCCTGCTGCTCATCGTGCTCGCCGGCCTCGTCGGTGGCATCGTGTGGAACCTGCTCACGTGGCTGCTCGGCATCCCGAGCAGTTCGAGCCACGCACTGTTCGGTGGTCTCATCGGTTCGGCCATCGCCGCGATCGGCATGGCGGGCGTCAAGTGGACGGGTGACGGTTCGAAGCTCGACGGTGTCGTCGGCAAGGTCATCATCCCCGCGTTCTTGTCGCCCTTCATCGCGGCGGTCGTCGCGGCGCTGGGCACGAAGCTCATCTACGCCATCACGAAGAAGGTCAGTCACGCCGAGTCCGAGCGTGGTTTCCGCTGGGGTCAGATCTGCAGCGCCTCGCTCGTCTCGCTCGCTCACGGCACCAACGACGCGCAGAAGACGATGGGTGTCATCACCCTCGCCCTCATCGGCTACGGCTCCTGGACCGACACGCACAGCGTCCCGCTGTGGGTGAAGTTCGCCTGTGCGCTCGCCATTGCGGCCGGCACCTACCTCGGCGGCTGGCGCATCATCCGCACGCTCGGCAAGGGCCTCGTCGAGATCGAGTCGCCGCAGGGCATGGCTGCCGAGTCGGCCAGCTCCGCCGTCATCCTCGTCTCGAGCCACCTCGGCTTCGCGCTGTCGACGACGCACGTCGCGACGGGTTCGATCCTCGGTACCGGCCTGGGCAAGAAGGGCGCGGAGGTCCGCTGGGGTGTCGCCGGACGCATGGTGCTCGCCTGGTTCATCACCCTGCCCGCCGCCGCGGTCGTCGGTGCGCTCATGTGGTACCTCGGTGACGTCATCGGTGGTGGCGCCGGCGGCATCGTCGTCTTCGCCATCCTGTGCGCGTTCGCGGCCTACATGTTCTACCACTCGCGCAAGACGCCGGTCGACCACACCAACGTCAACGAGGAGTGGGACCCGCAGGACCTCGCGGCGACGCACATCCCCGACGTCGTGGCCGAGTCCGACCGCAACACCGTCCACCCCGCGACCAAGGTTGGTTCCCGATGAACACTCTCTCCCTCGCGTTCGAGAGCGCCTGGAAGGTGCTTCTCGTCGCCATCGTCCTCGGTGCAGGCGTGCCTGCCCTGTTCGCCTTCGGCGTGCGTGGCTTCGCCGCCGGTGAAGGCGCTCTCACGACCGGCGAGAGCGCCAAGTCCTGGGGCAAGCGCGTCGGCCTGCTCTGCTTCACGCTCGTCGCCGTCGCGGTGGCGCTGGGCCTCGCCATCATCATCGCGTCGGGCTTCGGCTACAAGGTGTCGTTCGAGCACGTGTTCCCGACCTTCGCCGAGAAGAAGTGAGGCGATGAACCCAGCCCTCGAGCGCATCGTCAACTGGCTGCGCGTCAGCTACCCCACGGGGGTACCGGAGCGCGACTACCAGCCGTTGCTCGCGCTCATGCGGCGCCGGCTCTCTCCTGAGGAGATGCACGAACTGGGCAACCACCTCGTCGCCGACGGGCTCGTGCCCGCTGACCGGGTCGATGTGGGTGTCGGCATCACGAAGGTGACCCAGGAGCTGCCCAGCCCACAGGAGATGGACCGGGTGCTCGACCACCTGCACGAGTGCGGGTTCCCGCTGCACGACGAGTTCGACTGAGCACGACGTCAGACCGCACGCCAGGTGTCGACGCGCCGACGCATGACGCAGGGGGCCGGACGGTGAGATCTCACCGTCCGGCCCCTGGGTCATTTGCCCCCGGCTCTTCCGGGGTTTTCAGTGCCACCCGCGCCTCACGCCGCGACGAACTCGAAGGCGAGAGCTTCGATGCGGGCGCGAGTCTCACCGTCGGCGGCCAGCCGCTCGCCGACGCGTGTGGCGAGCGCGCGGACCTCGTCCTGGCTCAGCCCCGGTGCGAGTGTGAGACGTAGCCGCAGCACGCCCTCCCCCCCGTCGACGCATTCCTGGGCGAGCACGGCCTCCTCGACGCGCACAGCCTGCCCGATGGCGGAGCGCACGTGCGTGTCACGGTAGGCGGGCACCCAGGCCTGCTGCTGCGCGAGCGCCCAGACCATGCTCGCGCGCACGACGACGCGGTGCTCGCTGGCCATGTCGAGCAGCAGGACGTCGCATTCCTCTGAGATGGCCGCCTGCGCCGCGAACGCGGCCTTGACGGGTGACGGCCGGGCCGCCGGATCCCAGGCGGCGAGCGCTTCGAGGCTCGTGAAGACGGGCAGGCCCTTTGTACCGTCCGGCGCGGTCAGCGTCACGACAGCCATGTCGGTCGACTTCTCGACGGCGTGCTCCCCGCTCGTGTCGACCTCGGTGGGGGCGGCGACGATCGGCACGAGCAACCTGCTCTCGGCCAACGCTGCGACCCACGCCTCCTCGTCACCACTCGCCAGCGCCGCCATGAGAGCCGCATCGGCCTGGCCGCGGTCGTCGTCGAAACCGGTGCTCGTCACCTCGCGGCCGCTGAACGGGATGCCGGCCGTGTCGCTCGGCCCCGTGTCGCTCGACCCCGGGCCGCTCACTCGGGGCGCCCCGCGACGTCGAGGGCGTCGGCGAGCGTCATCGTGCCCTTGTAGAGGGCCGAGCCGATGATGGCGCCTTCGACCCCGCACGGCACGAGCTCGCGCAGCGCGCGCAGGTCGTCGAGCGTCGTCACGCCGCCGGAGGCGACGACGGGGCGGTCGGTGCGCTCGCACACCTGCTGCAGCAGCGCGGTGTTGGGGCCGGCGAGCATCCCGTCTTTCGCGACGTCGGTGACGACGTAGCGCGCGCAGCCCTCACGGTCGAGGCGGGCGAGGGTCTCCCACAGGTCGCCGCCCTCCTTCGTCCAGCCGCGGGCGGCGAGGGTGGTGCCGCGCACGTCGAGGCCAACGGCGATGCGGTCGCCGTGCTCGGCGATGGCGGCAGCGGTCCACTCGGGGTTCTCCAGGGCTGCGGTGCCGAGGTTGACGCGACGGCAGCCCGTGGCGAGCGCAGCCTCGAGTGACTCGGCGTCACGGATGCCGCCGCTCATCTCGACCTTGATGTCGAGCGTGCCGACGATCTTGGCGAGCAGGCCGCGGTTCTCGCCGCGTCCGAACGCGGCATCGAGGTCGACGAGGTGCAGCCACTCGGCGCCCGCTTCCTGCCACGCGAGTGCAGCGGCGACGGGGTCGCCGAACTGGCCGCCCGTCCCGGCGATGCCCTGGACGAGTTGGACGGCCTCACCTCCGGCGACGTCGACGGCCGGCAGCAGTTCGAGGCGGGGTTCGGTGGTCATGGTGCTCCTTCGAGCCGTCGGATCGGGGTGGCTGGGCATGGCATCAGAGGGTGTCGAGCCAGTTGGTCAGCAGCGCGGCGCCGGCGTCACCCGACTTCTCGGGGTGGAACTGGGTGGCGCTCAGCGCACCCTGCTCCATGGCCGCGGCGAAGGGGGCGCCGTGCGTCGCGAGCGTGACGCGGGCGCCCGAGTTGAGGTCGGCGACGGTCGCGGGGGCCGCGAACGAGTGGACGAAGTAGAACCGTTCGTCCTCGACACCGGCGAACAGTCGACTGCCGGGCGCCGGTTCGAGCTGCGACCAGCCCATGTGCGGTACGACCGGGGCGTCGAGACGCTCGACTCGACCATGCCACAGCCCCAGCCCGTCGACCGGTGACGGCGACGGCTCGCTCGAGCCGTCGAACATGACCTGCATGCCGACGCAGATACCGAGCACGGGGGCCTGACGTGTCAGTCGCTCTGCGATGAGCTCACGCCCGCCCGCGGCGACGAGCCCCGCGGCGCACGCGTGGAAGTTGCCGACGCCGGGCACGAACAGCCCGTCTGCGCGCGCCACGGACGTGGGATCGGCGGTGAGTTCGACGTCGGCGCCGATGCGTTCGAGCATGCGCACGGCGGAGTGGATGTTGCCGCTGCCGTAGTCGAGCACGACGACCTTCTTCATCGCTTGTCCTCCATCAGGGCGTGCCCTTCGATCTCTCGCCGTTCTTCGCGTTCCTCGCGGGTGTGCTTGTCGAAGCGTCGTACGGCCTTCGCATCAGGTTCGACGAGATCGGCCTCGATCGCCGCGCGCGGATGCAGCGCGAGCAGATGACCGGCGGGGATGCCGAGGGCGACCATGACGCCACGCAGCACCTCGATCGGCTCGGCGCCGCGCTGCGCGAGGACGCGTTCGAGCGTCTCGGGGTGCGATTTCTCCCCCACCGCGAGCAGATCCGCGAGGCTCGCCTGCGGCAGCGCCGCGCGCACGACCCCGAAACCGCGTCGCACGACGAACCAACGCGGCAGGGAGCGCCACCGTCGTGGCTGAACGAGGACGACGGCGTCGTCGCCGTGGACGAAGAACCCGGCGGCCGGGCGCATCATCTGCGGAACGGGGCGGGCGACGAGCACCGTCGCGGCGTCGTCAAAGGGCGCGGCCGCATGCCCAGGGCCCGCCGCGACGACGGCGCACCACGGCCCGTCGAGGTCGACGACGTACGCGGGTACGGTGCCCTGCTCGACCCAGCGGGCGACACGTTCGGCGTCCCCGCGTACGACGACGACGGCGTCGAGCGCGCCGGTGAAGTTCGACTGCCGACCTAGTCTCGGCATGACTCAGAGAGCACCCTTCGCGCTCGGGATTCCCTGCACGCGCGGGTCCTTCGCCATCGCGGCGCGCAGCGCGCGGGCGATCGCCTTGAACTGGGCCTCGACGATGTGGTGCGGGTCGCGCCCGGAGATGACGTTGACATGCAGCGCGATGCCCGCGTTGTAGCCGAGCGATTCGATGACGTGCTGCGTCAGGGAGCCGATGTAGTTGCCCCCGATGACCGCGTAGATCTGGCCGTCCGGTTCACCGGTGTGGACGACGTACGGGCGGCCCGCGACGTCGACGACCGCCTCGACGAGCGCCTCGTCGAGCGGCACCTTCGCGTCCCCGAAACGCGAGATGCCCGACTTGTCGCCGAGCGCTTCGCGCAGGGCCTGGCCGAGCACGATCGCGGTGTCCTCGACCGTGTGGTGAGCGTCCACGTCGAGGTCGCCGCTGGCGCGGATGCGCAGGTCGATGAGGCTGTGCTTGCTCAGCGAGTCGAGCATGTGGTCGTAGAAGCGCACCCCGGTGCGGATGTCGGACGTGCCCGTACCGTCGAGGTCGAGCCACAGCCTGATCGAGGCTTCCTTCGTCGTGCGCTCGATGAGCGCCGTCCGGTGGTCGGCGGGCACGTCGGGGATGACGAAGTCGGTCGCGTCGCTCATGCTTTCTCCTCCTGGAGGGCGTGCGTGGGGGCGAGGTCGGTGAGGGCCGCGATGACGGCGTCCGTCTCGGCGGGCGTGCCGGCCGTGATGCGCAGGTGGTGCGCGATGCCGACGTCGCGCACGAGGATGCCGCGATCGAGCAGGGCCTGCCACGTGGCGTGCGCGTCGGTGAGACCACCGATGAGGACGAAGTTCGCATCGCTCGGCGTCGGCGTAAGCCCTGCCACTCGCGCGGCCTCGACGATGCGGTCGCGCTGGGCCTTGATCGCATCGACCATGGCGAGCATCTCGTCGGCGTGGTCGAGGGCCGCCAGCGCGGTCGCCTGCGTCACCGACGACAGGTGGTAGGGCAGACGCACGAGACGCATCGCGTCGCAGATCTCGCGCGAGGCGGCCATATAACCGACGCGCGCGCCGGCGAAAGCGAACGCCTTGCTCATCGTGCGGCTGACGATCAGGCGCGGGTGATCGGCGAGCAGTTCGAGGGCGCTCGGCGTGCCCGGGCGCGCGAACTCGACGTACGCCTCGTCGACGATGACGACGGCGTTCGGCGCCGCGTCGTAGATGGCGCGCACGACGTCGTTGCTCACCGCGGTGCCCGTCGGGTTGTTCGGCGTGCAGACGAACACGACGTTCGGACGGTGCTCGCGCACCTGCTCGACTGCGAGGTCGACGTCGAGGTCGTGGACGCCCTCACGACGATCGCGCAGGCCGTCGACCCATGTCGTTCCCGCGCCGCGCGCGATGATCGGGTGCATCGAGTAGCTCGGCGTGAAGCCGAGCGCGACGCGGCCCGGGCCACCGAAGGCCTGCACGATGTGGCTGAGCACCTCGTTGCTGCCGTTGGCGGCCCACATCTGCTCGACGGGCAACCGGACGCCCGTCACGCGATCGAGGTAGTCGGCGAGGGCCGCACGCAGTTCGGTGAACTCGCGGTCCGGGTAGCGGTTCAGCCCGCCCGCGGCCTTCTCGACTCGCTCGACGATGCTGCGCACGACCGTCTCCGGCACGTCGTAGGACGACTCGTTCGTGTTGAGCGCGATGGGCACGTCGAGCTGCGGCGCGCCGTACGCGCTCTGGCCTCGCAGGTCTTCGCGCAGCAGCTGCGTGATCGTGGGTTCGCTCATGCGGGCGCGTTCTCCGTCCCGGCCTCTGCCTCGTCCCGACGCTCGAAGCGCGCCGTCACGGCCTCGCCGTGCGCCGGCAGGTCCTCCGCGTTCGCGAGCGTGACGACGACATCCGCGACCTCCGCGAGGGCGTCGCGCGAATAGTCGACGATGTGGACGCCCTTGAGGAACGACTGCACCGACAGCCCGCTCGAGTGGCAGGCGCACCCGCCGGTCGGCAGGACGTGGTTCGACCCGGCGGCGTAGTCGCCGAGGCTGACGGGCGAGTAGGTGCCGACGAAGATGGCACCCGCGTTGCGCACGCGCAGCGCGTCCTCGCGCGAGTTGGCGGTGTGGATCTCGAGGTGCTCGGCGCCGTAGGCGTCGACGACGCGCAGCCCGGCCGTGACGTCGTCGACGAGGACGATGGCCGACTGCGGACCGCCGAGGGCCGTGAGCACGCGCTCGCTGTGCTTCGTCGCGCGGGCGCGGCGCTCGAGGGCTGCCTCGACGTCGTCGGCGAGGCGCGTCGAGTCGGTGACGAGGACGGAGGCCGCGAGGTTGTCGTGCTCGGCCTGGCTGATGAGGTCGGCGGCGACGTGCTCGGCGTCCGCGGTGTCGTCGGCGAGGATGCCGATCTCCGTAGGGCCCGCCTCGGCGTCGATGCCGATGAGGCCCTTGAGCAGGCGCTTCGCGGCTGCGACGTAGATGTTGCCCGGGCCGGTGACGAGGTCGACGGGCTCGCACACGCTCGTGCCGTCCTTCTCCCGTGCGCCGTACGCGAACATCGCGACGGCCTGCGCGCCGCCGACGGCGTACACCTCGTCGACACCGAGCAGGGAACACGCGGCGAGGATCGTCGGGTGCGGGTAACCGGCGAACTCACCGGTGTTCTGCGCCTGCGGCGGGCTCGCGACGGCGACCGAGTCGACGCCCGCGACCTGCGCGGGCACGACGTTCATGACGACCGAGCTCGGGTAGACGGCGAGGCCGCCGGGCACGTAGAGCCCGACGCGCTCGACGGGGATCCAGCGTTCGGTGACGCTGCCGCCGTCGCTCACCTGCGTCGTGACGTCCTCGCGGGCCTGCGCGGCGTGGACGATGCGCACGCGGCGGATGGCTTCGACGAGCGCGTCCTTGATCGCGGGGTCGAGCTGCGCTTCGGCGGCGGCGAGCACCTCCGCGGGCACCCGCAGGTGCGTCGGACGCACCTTGTCGAATCGCTCCCCCAGCTCGCGCAGCGCGTCGGCCCCGTCATGGCGCACCTGCTCGCACAGCGGGCGCACGACGTCGAGGGCCGCCTCGATGTCGAACTGCGCACGCGGCAGCGCATCGCGCAGGCCGCGTGCATCGAGGGAGGTCAGGGCTGAACCACGAAGGTCACGACGCGAAATCACCGCTCCATTCTAGGCGGCGGCATCGAGCGCCTGCCCGCCCGTCTCAGCGTCGGAAGCTCGGTCCGGTGCTGTTGTGAGGATCCTCACCGTAGAACACGCGGTCGACGACGAGCCGGGCGCGCCGCGAGACCTTGCGGTACTCCTCGCCGAGCTGACGACCGTCACCGGCGGGCAGTCCGAGCAGCGTCGCGATGCCCTCCGCGTCGCGTAGATCGCTCGGCAGCGACTCGACGGGGCGGCCGCGCCACAGCACCGAGGCGTTGCGCACCCGGGAGGCGAAGGTCCACGCGTCGGCGAGCACCTCGGCGTCGTGGGCGTCCATGAGCTCGAGCTCGGCGAGCAGCCGCAGCGTCGAGATCGTGCCGGTCCGACGCAACTGTGGGTGGGCGTGGGCGTGCTGCAACTGGTGCAGTTGCACGCACCACTCGACGTCGGACAACCCGCCGCGCCCCAGCTTGAAGTGGGTGCGCGGATCGGCCCCGCGGGGAATGCGCTCGGCCTCCATCCGCGCCTTGAGCGTGCGGATGCGACGCACCGCGGCGTCACTGATGCCGCCCTCGGGCCAGCGCAGCGGATCGACGAGGTCGACGAAGGCGCGGCCCAGGTCGGCGTCGCCGGCGAGCGGGTAGGCGCGCAGCAACGCCTGGGCCTCCCAGCCCTCCGACCAGCGCTCGTAGTACGAGGCGTAGGAGTCGAGGGACCGCACCAGGGGGCCCTGCTTGCCCTCGGGACGCAGCGCGGCGTCGATCTCGAGCTTCGGGTCCGGCCCGGCGAGCCCCGCGAGGCGTCGCAACTCGGTGACGACGGCGAGCGCCTGGTCCTGCGCAGCACCGGCGTCGGCGCCGTCGCGCGGGCGGTGGACGTACATGACGTCGGCGTCGGAGCTGTAGCCGAGCTCGCGCCCACCGAAGCGTCCCATGCCGATGATCGTGACGTCGGTGAGGCGTGCGTCCGCGTCATCGCAGACGGCGCGCCATGCGAGGTCGAGCCCGGTCTGCAGCGTCGCGGCCATGACGTCGGTGAGGGCCTTCTCGACGCCCTCGAGGTCGAGTTCGCCGAGCACGTCGGCGATGGCGATGCGCGTCAGCTCGGTGCGGCGGACGGTGCGCGCCGCGAGCATCGCCTTGTCGACGTCGTCGTGGCGACCGGCGACGGACGTCATCGTCGCGCTGATCGCCTTCTCGTCACGCGGCACGCGCAGCGCAGGGTCGGCGAACAGCTTGACGCTCTCGGGCGCGCGTTCGAGCAGTTCCGAGACGTAGCGCGACTTCGACAGCACTTCGGCGAACAGTTCCGCGGTGCTGCCCTCGCGCAGTGTGTTGAGGTACCAGTGCGAGGTGCCGAGCTCGTCACTGATGCGGCGGTAGGCGAGCAGCCCGGCGTCGGGGGTCGGGCCGTCGGCGAGCCACTGCAGGATGACGGGCATGAGCGTGCGCTGGATCTGGGCGCGTCGCGACAGCCCCGACGTCAGCGCCTGCAGGTGGCGCAGCGCGCCGCTCGGGTCGGCGTAACCGAGCGCGGCGAGACGATCGCGCGCGCCCTCGTCCGACAACTTCGCCTCATCGTCGTCGAGACGCGCGACGGCCGACAGCAGCGGCCGGTAGAACAGCTTCTCGTGCAGGCGGCGCACCGAGCGCGCGAGCTCCTGCCAGTGGGCGGTGACGGCCTCGTCGGGGTCGCGCATCAACCCGACGCCGCGTCCGAGGCGGCGCAGGTCTGCGCTCGACGTCGGCATGAGGTGGGTGCGACGCATCTTGCTCAGCTGGATGCGGTGCTCGAGCACGCGCAGCTGACGGTAGGAGCGGTCGAGCGCCGAGGCATCCGTGCGCCCGACGTAACCCCACGAACTGAGCGCCTCGAGGGCGTCGAGCGTCGAGCGGGCGCGCACCCGCTCGTCGGTGCGTCCGTGGACGAGCTGCAGCAGTTGCACGGAGAACTCGATGTCGCGCAGACCGCCCGGGCCGAGCTTGATCTGGCGTGCCTGCTCGCTGACGGGCACGTGCGACTCGACGCGACGGCGCATCGCCTGCGCGTCCTCCACGAAGTTCTCGCGCTTGCTGGCCTGCCACACCATCGGCCGCATCGCGGCGATGTAGGCCTCGCCGACCTCACGGTCGCCCGCGATGGGGCGCGCCTTGAGGAGCGCCTGGAACTCCCAGCCCTTCGCCCAGCGCTCGTAGTAGTTGCGGTGGCTCGCGACGGTGCGCACGAGGGGGCCCTGCTTGCCCTCCGGGCGCAGCGCGGCGTCGACCTGCCACAGCGAACCCTCCCCCGTGCTCGCCGAGCAAGCGCGCATCAGCTCGGTCGCGAGCTCCGTAGCGAAGCGCAGGGCGACGTCCTCGTCGACCCCGTCCGCGGGCTGCGCGACGAAGATGACGTCGACGTCGGAGATGTAGTTGAGCTCGCGCCCGCCCGTCTTGCCCATGCCGATGACGGCGAGTCGAGCCTGCTCGGCGCCCTCGACGCTCTGCGTCGCGATGTGCAGCCCCGCCTCGAGCGCGGCACCCGCGAGGTCGGCGAGTGACGCTGCCGTCGCGGGCAGGACATTGGCGGGGACGTCGGTGACGTCGAGCGCCGCGATCTGCACGAGCTGACGACGGTAGGCCACGCGCAGCGCGTCGTAGGCGCTGACGTCGTCGTCCCGCCCGTCGATCTCGGCGATGAGCGCCTGAGCGAACGCCGCCTGGTCGCGACGCTCCGCGGCGACCACGTCGCGCCACTGCTCGGGCTTGGCGACGAGGTGATCACCGAGGGCGCTCGAGGCGCCGAGCACGCCGAACAAGCGCGCTCGTGCGAGCGGCTGCGTCAGCGCCTCCGTCAGCGCGCGCCGGCCGGGAGCATCGAGCGCCTCGCGCAACCGAACGAACGCGAGCAGCGCCTGGTCGGGGTCGGCGACCGCGCCCGTGACGTCGAGCAGGACGTCGGTCGGGACGAGGTCGGCGACCTCCTGGGCCATCGAGCCGGCGCGTTCGGTGTCGGTGTAGCCCGCCTTGCGCCAGGCCGCGGAACTCTTGGTCTGCTGCGTACGACTCACAACCGGCGCAGATCCTGCTTGATCTCGAACTCGGTCACCTGGTCGCGGTAGGCGGCCCACTCGTTGTGCTTGTTGCGCAGCACGAAGTCGAAGACGTGCTCGCCGAGCACCTCGGCGACGAAATCGCTCTCCTCCATCGTGCGGATCGCCTCGTCGAGCGAGGCCGGCAACGGTCGGATGCCCATGGCGCGACGCTCGCGCTCGGTGAGCGTCCACACGTCGTCCTCGGCCTCGGGCGGCAGCTCCATGCCCTGCTCGATGCCCTTGAGGCCTGCGCCCAGCATGACGGCGTACGCGAGGTAGGGGTTGCACGCTGCGTCGAGGGTGCGCACCTCGATGCGCGTGCTCTGGCCCTTGTCGGGCTTGTACATGGGGATGCGGATCATCGCGCTGCGGTTGTTGTGCCCCCAGCAGATGTGCGCCGGCGCCTCGGAACCGCCCCAGATGCGCTTGTAGCTGTTGACGAACTGGTTCGTGATCGCCGTGAACTCCGGCGCGTGGTGGAGCAGGCCGGCGACGAACTGGCGGCCCGTGCGCGAGAGCTGATACGGCGAACCCGGCTCGTGGAACGCGTTCGTGTCACCCTCGAACAGCGACAGGTGCGTGTGCATGCCGCTGCCGGGCTGGCCTGCCATCGGCTTCGGCATGAAGCTCGCGAAGATGCCCTGCTCGAGCGCGACCTCCTTGATGACGGCCTTGAACGTCTGGATGTTGTCGGCCATCGACAACGCGTCGGCGTAGCGCAGGTCGATCTCGTTCTGCCCCGGCCCGCCCTCGTGGTGACTGAACTCCACGGAGATCCCCATGTTCTCCAGCATCGTGATGGCGGCGCGCCGGAAGTGGTGGCCCGTGCCGTGCGGCACGTGGTCGAAGAACCCGGCCGAGTCGACCGGCACGGGACGGCCGTGGTCAAGGTCCTGCTCGAACAGGTAGAACTCGATCTCGGGATGGGTGTAGAAGGTGAACCCCAGGTCGGCGGCCTTCGTCAGCGAGCGGCGCAGCACGTCACGCGGGTCGGCGAGGCTCGGGGTGCCGTCGGGCAGCAGGATGTCGGCGAACATGCGCGCAGTGCCGGGGTTCTCGCCGCGCCACGGCAGCACCTGGAACGTCGAGGCGTCCGGGCGCAGCAGCATGTCGGCCTCGTAGACCCGCGCGAGACCGTCGATCGACGAACCGTCGAAGCCGATGCCCTCGGCGAACGCCCCCTCGAGTTCCGCCGGCGCCACGGCGACCGACTTGAGGGTTCCGAGCACGTCCGTGAACCACAGACGCACGAATCGGATGTCACGTTCCTCGATCGTGCGGAGCACGAACTCTTGCTGACGGTTCATGACGCCATCCTGCCTCACCGCGTCACCCGACGACGAGCGGCCCCGGGGATGATCCCCGGGGCCGCTCACATGTCGGACTCAGCCGCTCGCCTCAGCGCGTCAGCGGCGGAAAAGCACGTCGAGGTGCGCCTTGTCCTTGCTCACACCCCTGACGGTGACCTGGACGCCGCTGCCTGCCGTCAGCGTCGAACCCGTCGGGTTGGAGGCGTCGTAGTAGTTCGTCGCCTTCGTGTCGTCGAACGTCGACACGCCCTTGCTCTTCGGGAACGTCGTGGCGTCACCGTTGCGGTGCAGCGTCAGCGACGGCATCGAGGACGAGCCGAACACCGCGTCCCAGGGCTGCAGCTTGTTCGACACGAGCGTGCCGTCCTTCCACTTCATCGCCTGCGCGTGCGAGTCGATGGGCAACACCTGGCCGTGGCCGGGGTGCTCGGAGACGTTGTTGTTCGCGTACTCGTTGTCGACGTACCACATGAGAACACCGGGCTGGAAGGCGAAGTGCTCGACACGCTCTGCCTGCTGCTTGAGATAACCGAAGTTGTACGGACCCGTCTTGAGGTAGCGGTCGTAGCCGTTGTACTGACGGTTCTCTGCGAGGTAGTAGTGCGTCTTCTTCTCGCTCGTCGTGCCCGATGAGAGGGTGAAGCCCTTCGCGACCCAGCCGTTCGTGCCCTTCTCGACGTCGTCCGACAGCAGTGTCGCGCCGTCGGCGACGATGCGGATGTCGTCGAGGAACGGGCCCGCCCCGTGGACGCCGCCGTCACTCGCGTAGCGGAAGCGGAAGTCGACCTTCTTGCCCGCGTAAGCGCTCAGGTCGTACGTGAGGTCGCTCCAGTTCTTCTTCTCACCGGAGACCTCCTTGCCGACCTGCGCCCAGGTGGCGCCACCGTCGGTGCTGACCTCGCCGTAGAAGAAGTCGTAGCCCTCCTCGGTGTCGTACCAGGCGGCCGTCGTCACGCTCGCGGACTTCTTGCCCGTGAGGTCGATCGAACGCGTCAACGTCGAGTTGAGGTTGTCGGCGCTGCCGCCCCACCACTCGTTGGCCCCCGACTGGGGCTTGTTGTACGTCGTCGTGATCGTCTTGTCTGGCAGGTTGATCAGGGCCGCCTGGCCGAGCGTCGCCGAGTCACGGTCGCTCGGACCGATCTGGACCTTCTTGCTCTTGCCGTAGCTCACCTTCGTGGCGTCGAGCCAGCCGAGCTGCAGCTTCTCCCACGGACCCATGTAGCCCGGGCGCGAACCGATGTCGGTCTTGCCGTCGCCGAGCCACGAACCGGCGCTCATGAGCGACCAGTACGAGACGTCGTTCTGAGCCTTGTTCGTCGTGTCGTACAGGTCCGGCAGGCCGAGGTCGTGACCGAACTCGTGCGTGAAGACACCGAGACCACCGTTCTCCGGCTCGGTCGTGTAGTCACCGATCCACAGGCCCGTGTCGCCGAGCGGCACACCACCGAGCTTGTTCTGCGACGGGCCGGCCTTGCCCGCGAGGTTCTGGTACGCGTACCAGCGGTGGCTCCAGATGGCGTCATCACCCTGGGCGCCACCGCCGGCCTCTTCGCCCTCGCCAGCGTGGATGGCCTGGAAGTGGTCGATGTAGCCGTCGGGCTCGTCGAAGTTGCCGTCGCCGTCGTAGTCGTAACGGTCCCACTTGTCGAAGCTCTGCAGGTACGCCTTGATCTGGGCGTCGCTCTTGCCCGCTGCCTTCTGCGCGTTGACCCACGCCGTGGCGCTGTCGGCGATGAAGGACCAGGAGCCCTCGGCCTCGCTCGTGCCATCACCCGAGACGGGGTTGTGGCCGTAGCGCGCCTCGTTGAAGGGCACCTTGACCCAGTCGCTCACGTCGCCCTCGACGTCGAAGCGGCCGTTCGACTGCTTGGAGTAGAAGTCCTTGAACGACTCCGAGCTGCCGAACATCATGTCGAAGTAGTGCTGACGGTTGAAGTCGGCCTTCCAGATCGTGCTGTTGTTGTCGGTCGCGCCGCCGTCCATCTTGCGGTCGGGCTGGGCAATCTTGTTGTGCAGCGGGCCGGGCGCGCCACCGGCGGCGGGCTTCGTCTGGTCACCGAACTCGACGAGGAAGCTCAGGATGTTCGCCTTCTGGTTGACGTCGTACTGGACGTAACGCGGCTTCGTCTTGCCCTTCTTGTCCTTGCCCTTGACCTCGATGACGCGCTTGCCGTTGACCTTCTTCGTGGCGGCCTTGCCCGTGACGAGAGCGCTGACGGCGGCGTCACGCAGGTCGGCCTTCTTCTCCGCGAGCGGGTTCGGACGGTCGTCGGACTTGCCGACGCGGGTCTGGCCCTCGCCTGCGGGCGGGGCGTTGTTGGCGGAGGCGACCGGGGCTGCGATGAGACCGAAGGCCGTCACCGTGCCGACGAGAGCCGCGGCCATGCGCGGCGTGTTCGAACGACGATGTGTCATGAGTACTCCAGGAGCAGAAGGGCGCCCACGTCCAGCACGTGAACACTGTGAAGATACCCAGCCTCCCCTCAGCGAACGGTGATGTCGCTTACAACATTTGCGTAACGAAGGGTGCTATCACGATCCGCCCCCGCCAGCGGATGGGAACGGCTCCAACGGCTGCTGATTACGCTGGAGCCATGAGTGAAGAGGCCGCCCCGTACCGCACCGCCGAACGCAAGCGCATCCGCACCGTCACGCTGCAGCAGTTGAAGGAGCGCGGTGAGCGTTTCTCGATGCTCACCTCCTACGACATGTACACGGCCGAGATCTTCGACGAGGCCGGCATCGAGACGCTCCTCGTCGGCGACTCGGCGGGCAACAACGTGCTCGGTTACGACACGACGCTGCCCGTCACCCTCGACGAACTCATCCCCCTCGTGCGTGCCGTCAGCGGCGCTGCCCAGCACGCCCTCGTCGTCGCGGATCTGCCGTTCGGCAGCTACCAGGAATCGCCGCAGCAGGCGTTCGCGAGCGCCGCGCGACTCATGAAAGAGGGACGCGCGCACGCGGTCAAGCTCGAGGGCGGGGCGCACATGGCGCCCACCGTCGAGCATCTCGTGCGCGGCGGCATCCCCGTCATCGCACACATCGGGTTCACGCCGCAGAGTGAGCACACGCTCGGCGGGTACCGAGTCCAGGGCCGCGGCGACGACGCCGAGCGCATGGTCGCCGAGGCGCGGGCGCTGCAGGACGCGGGGGCTTTCTGCGTGCTCATGGAGATGGTGCCGGCGCCCGTCGCGCAGCAGGTGACGGACGCGCTGCGCGTGCCGACGATCGGCATCGGCGCCGGCGCCGGATGCGACGGTCAGGTGCTCGTGTGGACCGACTTCGCCGGCCTGCGTGACGGCCGCTATCCGCGCTTCGCCAAGAAGTTCGCCGACGTGCGCAGCGTGCTGCTCGACGCGGCGCGCACCTACCGCGAAGACGTCGCCTCCGGCACGTTCCCGGCGCCCGAGCACAGCTTCGAGAGCTGACGCCCGCGCTCGTTGTTCGCGCGGGACGCGAGAGGATCGGGTATGTCAGCGCTGGTGTGAGGGTGCTGAGTCGGCGGCGTCACGTTCGGGCCGGGCGGCACCCCATCCGGCGCGCATGAGCTTGGCGGGCCAGTAGGCGAGCATCGCGGCGGCGAGGACGCCGAAGATCGCGTTCACGACGACGGCGGCGCTCAGGCCGGCGAGCGCCGTCATGCCGGACAGGGCGAACGGCCCGATCGTCGAACCGGTGTCACTGAGCTGGCGCCACAGGCCGAGGAACGGCGCGCGTCCGACGTCGGGCGAGAAGTCGGCGCCGAGCGTCATCACCATGCCAGAGCCGATGCCGTTGCCGAACCCGAGCGCGCAGCTCGCGGCGAGCACCGCGGCGAAGGTGTGGGCGAACGGCAGCGCGACGAGGGCTGCGGCCATGATGAGCATCGACGGTACGGCGACGGCGGCGCGCCCCCGCACGTCCATGACCTTGCCGGCCGGGTAGAACACGAGCATGTCGATGCCGCCCGCGATCCCGTAGATGGCGCTCGTCGACTGCTCGTCGAGGCCGATGTGCGTGCACCACAGCGGGATGACGACCTGCCGTGTCGCGCGCACGGCCGACACGAGCAGGACGCCGAGCCCGACCGTCAGCAGTACGCGCGCGAACGAGCGTGCGACGGTGCGGGTGGAGACCCGTTCGACGGGCCCGGTTCCGGCCCGCTCGACATCCTCCATGAGCAGCGCGCACCACGTCGCGAGCGCGAGGAAGACGATGGCGAGGACGAAGACGGAACGCCCGCCGAACACTCCGATGAGGGCGGCGCCGACGAGGGGGCCGACGAACATGCCGATGCGACCCACGCCGCCGAGCAGCGACAACGCGCGCGCCCGGTGCGTGGGCGGCACGGCCTCCGTCAGGTACTTCTGGCGCGCGAGCATGTAGACCGACGACGCCATGCCGATGATGACGACACCGAGCATGAGCGCGACGAGGCTCGGCGCGAGGCACAGCAGGCATCCCGCGGCCGTGACGACGCCCGCGAGCACGAGCGCGCGACGTTCGCCGAGGCGCTGCGTGATGAGTGAGGCGGGGATGTTCGACACGAGCGAGCCGAGCCCGATGAGCATCGCGACGAAAGCCGCGAGCGCCACCGACGCGCCGCGCGCCACGGCCGTCGAGGGGATGACGGGCAGGATGGCGCCCTCAGCGGCACCGAACAGCAGCGTCGGGCCATAGGCGGGGATCGCGAGCCGCCGCAGATCGAACCCGAGCTCGCTCACCTGTGCTCCCCTTCTTCGCACCCGTCGTTGCATTGCGATGCTATGCGTCGATGGCGTGGGGCGCGTCAGCGTCTCACGTGGGGCTCATGGGCGGCCCTACCCGGCAGGCAACGGTGACATTCCTGGCCAGATGCGCGCGTCGGATCAGCCGCATCACGCCGCGCCAGATCATGACGACGGGCCGCATCCCTCGTGGGATGCGGCCCGTCGCGCGTGGATGGGTGCGTCAGTCGTCGCCGTTGAAACGACGCTCTTCAGCGTCCCACTCCTCGCTGCGCTTGTGCGCGGATTCGATGGCGTCGCGCGCCGCGGCCTCGGTGGCGTAGGGGCCGAGCATGTCGCTCTTGGCGTTGGTCTCCTCCCCCTGCTCCACGGCACCGGTGTTGACGTTGTACCAGTAGGCCATGACGACTCACCTCCTCGCGCCTGCGGGCGCGTCTTGTGCGGGCGCCGAGCCCTGTCGGACCCGGCCTCTAGACTCAACCCTATGACGACGACGCGCTCCACGACCACGTCCGGCCGCACGATCACCGCGGGCACGATCAGCCCGCGCCGCAGCGTGCCTCAGAAGATCGCCCGCCCCGAGTACGTCGGGCGCGACGAGGCGCGCGAGGGCTTCGAGTCGTACGTCAAGGACGCGGAGACGATCGAACGCCTGCGCGTCGCCGGGCGCATCGCCGCGGGCGCGATGGAGGAGGCGGGCAAGGCCGTCGCCCCCGGTGTCACGACCGACGAGCTCGACCGCATCGCTCACGAGTACATGCTCGACCACGGCGCCTACCCCTCGACGCTCGACTACCTCGGCTTCCCGAAGTCGCTGTGCACGAGCGTCAACGAGGTCATCTGCCACGGCATCCCCGACTCGACGGTGCTCGAGGACGGCGACATCGTGAAGCTCGACGTCACGGCCTACAAGGACGGCGTGCACGGCGACAACTGCGCGACGTACCTGTGCGGCGACGTCGACGACGAGTCGCGCCTGCTCGTCGAACGCACGAAGGAGGCGATGATGCGCGGCATCCGCGCCGCGAAGCCGGGGCGGCAGGTCAACGTCATCGGCCGTGTCATCGAGCAGTACGCGAAGCGGTTCGGCTACGGCGTCGTGCGTGACTACACGGGCCACGGCATCGGCACCGAGTTCCACAACGGCCTCATCATCCCGCATTACGACGCGGCGCCCCACTACGACGACGTCATCGAGGTGGGCATGGTCTTCACGGTCGAGCCCATGCTCAACCTGGGTTCGGGCGAGTCGGCCCCGACATGGGACGACGGCTGGACGGTCGTGACGGCCGACGGCTCGCGTTCGGCGCAGTTCGAGAACACCCTCGTCATCACCGAGACGGGCCCGCAGATCCTCACCAGCGTCGACTGACGTTGCCGCAGGCCCAGCGCCTGCGCACGAGGGCTGACGGGCGGCGCGGTTAGGCTGTCGACGAGTTCGTCGCCGCACGCGAGATGTCGGTGGCCCCGTCCCGTGCAGTGCGATTCCCCTGCAGTTGATCAAGGAGCCCGAGCATGACCCGCACGTCCTATCCCCTCGGCATCGACGTCGGCGGAACCGGCATCAAGGGTGCCCCCGTCGACCTCGACAAGGGCGCGTTCGCTTCGGAGCGCATCCGTTTCGAGACGCCCGCGGGTGCCTCGCCTGACGCTGTCGCGGACGTCATCGCCCAGATCGTCGAGCACTTCGCCGACATGATCGGCGACGAACCGATCGGCGTGACGATTCCCGGCGTCGTGCAGCACGGCGTCGTGCGTACGGCCGCGAACATCGACAAGGCTTGGATCGGGACGAACGCCGAAGAGCTCATCTCAGCGCATATCGGGCGCGACGTGCTCGTGGTCAACGACGCCGACGCGGCCGGCATTGCAGAGAACTTCTACGGCGCGGCGAAGGACACGGACGGGCTCGTGCTCGTCACGACGCTCGGCACCGGCATCGGCACCGCCGTCATCAACGACGGTGTGCTCGTACCGAACTCGGAGCTCGGCCACATCGAGGTCGAGGGCCACGACGCCGAGACGCGGGCCGCTCACTCGGCGAAGGAGCGCGAGGAACTGTCGTACGGCAAGTGGGCCAAGCGACTCACGAAGTACTACACCTCGCTGGAGAACCTGCTGTGGCCCGACCTGTTCGTCGTCGGCGGTGGCGTGTCGAAGAAGGCCGAGAAGTTCCTGCCACTGCTCGACATCCGCACGCCCATCGTGCCCGCCAAGCTCGAGAACGCCGCCGGCATCGTCGGCGCAGCGCGCCTCGCGCACGATCGGCACGTGAAGTAGCGGCCACTGCTCGGCCGCCACCTGCGACCAGGTGCGCCCGAGAACTCGCCCGATGACGACGAGGCCGGCTTCCCGCAGTGTGCGGGAGCCGGCCTCGGTCGCTTCGTGGCGTGCTCACCCAGGGTGGTGGTGCGCGGCTGTTCGGGCCGTGGTGGGGCTCCGAGTCACCTGCCGGTTCGCGCACTCGGGGTGGTGGGCGCGTCGAACGCGATGCCTCAACTCTTGCAATGTCGATCATGCTGCGCAACACCCACGGCCTTGATTGGTCATTATGATCAAGGTGGCGGGGTGTCATACGTCGTTGCTTGGCCACGACGCCCAGGTGAGCACGCACCGGGCCCTTCCGGCGTCAGGCTCGGGTGGGCGTGAACTGCCCGTGCGACCTGCGCGGTGCAGCGCACTGGACTGTGCTTCAGGCCATGGATGCGGTGCGCTGAGCACGCGTCACGACTGGAACGAGGATGATCATGGATCGACGCTCCCCCGCCCGACGCGGCGCAGCTCGACAAACAGACACGGCGCCAGGCACGGCGACGACGTCCGCGACCGCGACGTCATCTGGGTCGCCGCGCCCGACCTCACCGCCGCAGCTCGACGAGACGGATCGGCTGCTCCTGCTCGCTCTCGACGAGGACCCGCGGATGACGACGATGGCGCTCGCGCAGCGTTGCGGCCTGGCCCGCGGCACGGTGCACGCGCGCCTGGAGCGGTTTCGCGAGCGCGGCATCCTGCGACTCAACAGTGCGCGCGTCGACCCGGCGACGCTCGGACGGCCCATGAGCGCGATGGTGGCGGTCGAGCTGGATCAGCACGACATCTCGGGCGCGATCGACGGGTTGGCGCAAATCCCCGAGGTGCTCGAGTGCTTCGCGCCGGCCGGCGAGACGGACCTTCTCGTGCGCGTCGTCGCGCGCGACCCTGACGACCTCTATCGCGTCAGCGAGGAGATCCGCCTGTGCCCCGGCGTCACCCGAACCCGCACGAGCGTCTACCTGCGCCGCGTCATCCCCTACCGTATCGACCCGCTGTTGCGCGAAGGCATCGACGAACCGACGTCTGCGCGCGACCGGCGGGGGTGAGGCGGCGGGACGGGGCGACGGGGCGGACGACGACGTGGGTGCGCGAGGCGCATCGCGGGGTGGAACCGAGCCACGTGCTCGAGGAGCTGCTGGCAGTTCCGGCGGTCAAGCGTGGGAGCCGACGCTGCACCTCACGCAGTCGCCCGCGGTGCTGGGCACCGCGGAACCGAGGCGACCGACACGCTCCCAGCGCGGGCGCGGGTGTGGTCGACTGGAGCCATGAGCGACGACATGACGCAGCGTCCCGGTGGGCGGCCCGATCCGATGCGCACCCTGACGGCAGCGGAGGTGGCCGCGCAGGCCCCGGCCGGGTGGGCGCAGATCATGGGGTCACTGCGGGCGCGCTACCGCACGGGCGACTTCGCGACGGGGTTGCGGCTCGTGAACCTCATCGGCGAGTCGGCGGAACGGTGGGATCACCATCCCGACGTCACCCTGACGTACGGGGACGTCATCGTCAGCCTCGTCAGCCATGACGTCCGCGGCATCACGAGCCGCGATCTACGGATGGCGAGGTTGAGCGCCGAGCACGCGGCGCACCTGGGCCTCGAACCGGACGTGGCCGGTCTCACCCAGATCGATCCGGGGCTCGACACTGCACACGCGGACGAGGTCGCTCCCTTCTACTCGGCGCTCTTCGCTGCGCCGCTGCGTGACGGTGAGCCCGTCGACCCGAGCGGCCAGACGCCGACGGTGTGGTGGCAGGCCCCGGATGATGCGGACTCCCCCGATGGCGATGCGGCCGACGATTCCCAGCTCCCGCCGACGGATCACGAGCAGCGTTGGCACTTCGACGTCTGGGTGGCGGCGGAGGCCGCCGAGCAGCGGCTGGCAGCCGTTCTCGATGCCGGCGGCCGCCTCGTCAGCGACGCCCACGCCCCGTCGTTCTGGGTCGTCGAGGACGCTGACGGCAACCGTCACTGCATCTGCACGCCCGCCGGGCGATGAGGGACTGGGCCGACGTCGCGGAGGGCTACCGCCGATCGTTTGCACGGGCTTGCGCGGGCGCCACCGGGCCGCTCCTCGCCGCAACGAATGACCAGCGCGGCCACAGCGACGACGTCGTGCGCCATCTCGACGTCGGGTGCGGCGACGGTCGCTTGGCCGCTGCCGCGTCAGAGACCGGTCGTGCGGTCGTCGCGTGCGACGCGGACGCGACGATGTGCGAACTCACCCGCTCTTCGGCACCCCACGTGGCCACTCTGAAAGCAGCGCTGCCTGAACTCCCTTTCTGCTCCGGCAGCTTCGACATCGTGACGGCCAATTTCGTCATCAATCACGTCGAGGCACCGTGCGCGTCGATGCGCGAGCTGTCCCGCGTCTGCCGTCGTGACGGGATCGTGGCGGCGACGATCTGGCCCGCCGGTGGCGCAGGGTTCGGCCCCTTGCTCCGCGAGGTGCTCTCCTGCCCCGATCTGACGCCGCTGCCTGACCAGTCCCTACCTGCCGATCAGGACTTCGAGCGAACCCGCCAGGGCCTCGGTTCCCTCTTCGCCGCGGCGGGGCTCGACGATGTCCGATCCACCGACATCAACTGGACGTGGACGGTGACGCCCGAGGACCTGTGGGCGGGCATCACGGCCGGCGTGGCGACGCCGGGCATGACGTACCTTGCTCAATCACCCGAGGTGAGGGCCCGGATGCGGGAGCTCTTCTTCGAGACGGCCCGCACGATGAGTGCCGAGGGGACGCTGACCTTCGATGCTCGCGCCGTGCTGGCGACCGGGCGCATTTCGTGAACCTCCGGTGGGCCTCACCGTGCGATGACGCGTGGCGTTTCCTCGGCGCAATGGGGTCGGCGGCGGGACGGGCCATCCCGTGACCGACGGTGCGCGACAGCGGACGTTGACTCAGTCACAGGCCCGCTGCGCTCGGCATCGCTGGGGTCGCTGCACGGCACCATAGCTGGCGAGGGGCAGCCGATCCGCTGGGGGTTTCTCGCAAAGGTACGGACCAGCCCGGCTTCGACCGGTCAACCCGGCGTGCAACAATCTCCACCATTCGAACATATGTGCGATAATGCGGCATGGGCAGCATCGTGCGGGAGAGCCTCGGGGCGCTCACCTGCCTGCCCGGCGACGAACTCGTCGAGACATGGCAGGCACTGACGCGCGTGGTAGCAGACCGGGCGCTCGCAAGCGGTTCCGCGCTGACGTCCGATGCGGACGACGGCGTGACCCTCGACGACCAGTGCGCAACCCTCGCGGCGACCCGCCGCGACCTCGAGCGAGCGACAGAGGCGGCGCGCAAGGTCACCCGGTTGGCGCAGACCGTCGTCGACCTCACCGCGCATGCTCATCACGACACGGTGCGGGCTCAGGATCATCTTGAGTTCGAACGCTTCGCACGTGCTGACGAGTCGTACCCGCTCGGGCCAGGCGAGTTCGCCCCCGCCCACCTCGCTGCGGTGCCCGGGATGCAACCCGGTACGGTCGCGGCGATGTCCGATGACGTCGCCGCACTACGCAGCCGCACCCGCGGTCGCTCGAGCAGCTGCACACGCTGACGCGCGCATGCCTGCGGTGCGCGCCATCCTGCACGAGCTGCAGCACCTCGAGCCCGAGGTCGCGTCCGGCATCGAGGCCGACCTGACGAAGGCCGGCGCCCACCGCCTCGGAGCCGACGCGGCACATGCGCGGGCGCTCACCCTGCTCCACCGGCAGGGTCTCGCGAAACCGCGCGACCCTGATGAGACCGCCCGTGAACACGCCGTCTGGTTCACTCCGCACCTCGATTTCGACGCGTTGACGCAACTGCACGTCACCCTCGACACGGGCGACGCGGTGGCGCTCGACGCCGTCATCGAGGAACGCGCGCGGTCGTTGCGCGAGAACAGCCCGCCCGGAGCGGCTCCCCCGGCCGGATCGCTGCGCGTCAAGGCGCTTCTCGACCTCGCACTGGAGAACAGCCGCGTCAGCACGACACTCCACCTGTGGCTCACCTACCCGGGCTGTCACATCGAAAAGGCCGCGCCGCGCTTCCACGCGGCATAGTGGGCCGCGGAAATCACGCGCGCGAGGCTTCGCCGCTTCCCGCATCGTGGCGGACGGCCTCGCGAAATCAGCGGCAACGCCCGGCAGGCGATCTTGAGGCTTCTGGGCAGCCGATGGCGACGTCGCCGTTCGGCCTCGAGGTGGGTCGAGCGGAAGCGACGTGGCAGGGCACACGAGTCGACAAGTCGCTCGGTGGCAACCGCCGTCGTACGCGCCGAGGAAGTCAGTCAGCCAATGCCGGTTGCCGTGATGACGATCGCCGGCAGGCGCCGAATCAGTGAACTGAGCCGAACGAGCGCTCCTCGCCGTCCGACGCGAGGGTCAGCCAGCTGGCCCCCGCCGCGGCCAGCCCCGACGACCGGCAAGGAGCGGCGGCGTTCGGCCGCGCAGGACAAGGCATGCGCAGAACAGGCAGTCGACCGCCGCGCAAACTCCGGCTCGCCACACGTCGAATAACCGACGACCCGCCCGATGGGACATCAGGCGGGTCGTCGCGGGTCAGGTCGGCGTCAGTCGAGGCGGTGCCACGCTGCGTCAGCGCGCTTGGCGCGAACGTCAGATGCCTTGGAGCGGGCGCCCGCTGCGGCGCCGACGAGCGTCCCCTTCGGGTCGTTCTTGAGCGACACAGCCGTCTTCTTCGCCGCGGGCACGCCGCGCTTGAGCGTCGAGCGCACCACGGGCAGGGCCGTCGCGAAAACGGGGAACATCGGCGAGAGCGACTTGTCGTACGTGCCGACGAGCATGTCCTCGTGCTTGGCGAACTGGCGCTTGAAGTCGCTGATGCCGTCATTGAGGAGCCCGTTGAAGTCATAGCGTTCGACGCCCTGCGCCTTGACGTGCGTCATCGCCCAGAACTTGAGGCCGTAGTTGAGGCGCAGCTTCATGCCACGCGGGCTGACGCCGCCGTACAGCTCGAACGCGGTCTTGCCGGAGACCACGAGCCACACGAACGCGACGACCTCGTCGCCCTCCCACGCCGCGATGAGCTGCGAGGCGGGGCCCATGAAGTCGCGGATCTGCTCGTGGTAGAGGTCGGAGTGCACGGCGAAGTTCGCGCGCTTCGCCGTCTCCTTGTTGATCGCGAGCACCTGATCTAGATCGGCCTGCTCGGTGACAAGACCGAACCGGGCGTTCTCGGCCTTGAACGACTTGCGCACGTTCTGACGGGTGGAGCTGCTCAGCTCCTTCATGATCGTGTCCTCGTCACGAGTGACGTCGACGATCAGCGTGTGCGGGATGAGCCCCGTGTTGTCACTGCGCACGTACCCCGCAGCCTCGACTTCGGCGAGCCACCCGGACGTCGGCCGGGCGACGAGGGACGCGATCTCGTCGTCGGACGCGCCCTTCTCGAGCGGCGCGAACGGCGCCTCCCAGTCGGGCTCGATCGTCAGGCCGATCGGGCCGTGCGTGTTCTTGACGTACTGCGCGAGCGCCGCGACGACGCGCGCGCGGTCTGCCTCGGCGGCCTGCGGGCCACGCGGCACGTAGGCGAGCGACTTGAACGGGGCCGGCAGGCGGCGCAGCAACACCTGCGCCGAGCCGACGACGTCGTCACCGTCACGCACGACGACGCGGTCGGCCGACCACTCGTACTGCGACTTCAGCTCGCCCCAACCCCACAACTGCAGCGGGTGGCCGCCGGAGGAGTTGACGAGGGCATTCCACTCGTCGCGGTCGTGGCACGAAGTCACCGAGAGCGTCATGCGCCCAGGTTATCGGCAGGCGCCAACACCCCACAAAGCCCGACGCCCCGGCCGCGACACGTCGCGTCGGCGGCCACGCCTGTCGGGCACTCGCCGGGGACTATCCCACCGAGCGGGCGCCGTCGGCTGCACTCTTGTGCGACGACAGCCTGATCCCCCCGCCCAGCGCTGCCGGGAGACCAGCTAGCCGCTCCCATTCATTCAGCACGTGTCCGCACACGGCGTCATTGGCAGCACTGAAGCGGCCTGCCGCCGATCGCACCACCCGCGTCATCCCGGGCGGGTCAAGCGGACAATTCGACGCTGTCGCCGACGGGCACGTCGATGACGTCGACGCCGCCGTCGCGGCCGAAGTCGGCGACGTGGTTGAGGAAGATGCCGCGCGCGGCGGGGGCGATGATCTGGTCGTGGATCGGCACGACGTGCTGCGGCGCGACGGCGCGGACGAAGGCAATGGTCTCCTTGACGGCCGACCACGGCGCGGCGAGCGGCACGCACAGAAGATCGATGTTCTCGGGGCGCCCCTCGAGCGAGTCACCGGGATGGAAGACGCGCGGCTCACCCGGCGCGCTCACGACGATGCCTACGTTGCCGACGCGCGGGATGTAGGGGTGGATCTCGGCGTGCGTCGAACCGACGCCCTCGAGCGTGACGCCCGCGACGTCGTACGTCTCGCCGGCCTTCGTCGCGGTGGCCTCGACGCCCTTGTCCGCGAGCAACTGTGCCGTCTGCGGCTCGGCGAACCACACCGCATCAGGGTTCTCGGCCCGCAGGCTGTCGATGGCGTCGGGGTCGAGATGGTCGGCGTGCTGGTGCGTGACGACGATCGCGTCGACGCCCTTGACGTCGTCGAACGAGCTGAACGTGCCGGGGTCGAACAGCACGCGAACGCCGCCGGCGTCGAGTTCGATACAGGAGTGACCGTGATGCGTGAGCTTCATGCCTCAACCGTAGGCCCGCCGCCGCCCCCGCGTCTGCTCGGGACGGTCGCGGCGGGCCGTGTGGCCAGCTGCCGGCCCCACACGACGCCGGGCAGGCATCCGTTCGGGCATTCGGGCGAAGGCCGCCTCGAACAAGAAAGACCCCGCAATTCCGCGGTTGTCGGCGCGTCAGCCTAGGGTGAGTGACGTGGAACTCATCACCGGAAAAACGGCCTACGACCTCACGTACAACGACGTCTTCATGGTGCCGTCGCGCTCGCGCGTCACGAGCCGTCTCGATGTCGACCTCACGACGAACGACGGGGTCGGCACGACGATCCCGCTCGTCGTCGCAAACATGACGGCGATCTCGGGTCGCCGCATGGCCGAGACGGTCGCCCGGCGCGGCGCGGTCGCCGTCCTGCCGCAGGACATTCCGATCGCAGCCGTTCAGGAGACCATCCGGCAAGTGAAGGCGAGCCACCCGACCTACGAGACGCCGGTGACGATCGCGCCGGACGCCCCCGTCAGCGACGTGCTCGCGCTGCTCGGCAAACGCGCACACCGCGTCGCCGTCGTCATCGGCGACGACCGCCGCCCCCTCGGCCTCGTGAGCGAGGCGCACTGCCTCGAGGTCGACCGCTTCAGCGTCATCGCCGACGTCATGACGCGCGACATCACGACCGTGGAATCCGGAGCCGACCTGCACGACACGTTCGACCTGCTCGAGCGTACGCACCGCGACATCGCCGTCGTCGTCGAGGCGGGCGGCGCCCTCGTCGGTGTCCTGACGAAACGCGGCATCCTGCGCTCCACGATCTACTCCCCCGCGCTCGACCCCGACGGCAAGCTGTCGATCGGCGTCGCCATCGGCATCAACGGTGACGTCGAGGGCAAGGCGACGACGATGCTCGAATCGGGTGCCGACGTCCTCGTCGTCGACACCGCCCACGGGCATCAGGAGAAGATGATCGACGCGCTCGGCGTCGTGCGGGCAGCCCGTGACGCTCACGAGACGTCCTCGGGGCGCCGCATCCCCATCGCGGCGGGCAACGTCGTCACTGCCGACGGTGCCCGTGACCTCGTCGAAGCGGGCGCCGATATCGTGAAGGTCGGCGTCGGGCCGGGAGCGATGTGCACGACCCGCATGATGACGGGTGTCGGGCGCCCGCAGTTCAGCGCGGTGCTCGAATGCGCAGCCGCGGCGCGCGAACTCGGCGCTCACGTCTGGGCTGACGGCGGCGTCAAGTATCCGCGTGACGTCGCGCTCGCCCTCGCGGCCGGGGGCGCGAGCGTCATGATCGGGTCGTGGTTCGCTGGCACCTGGGAGTCGCCCGGCGACCTCAACCGCGACGCCGACGGGCGCCTCTACAAGGAGTCGTTCGGCATGGCGTCGGCTCGTGCCGTGCGTGGCCGCACGTCATCGCAGGGTGCGTTCGAGCGTGCACGTTCGGCGCTGTTCGAGGAGGGCATCTCGTCCTCGCGCATGTACCTCGACCCGCAGCGGCCGGGTGTCGAAGACCTCATGGACTCGATCATCGCCGGCGTGCGCAGCTCGTTCACCTACGCGGGCGCAAAGACGATCGACGAGTTCCACGAACGTGCCCGCGTGGGTGTGCAGAGCGCCTCGGGCTACGACGAAGGGCGCCCGCGCCACACGAGTTGGTGACGGCGGAGCCTGCGCAGGCCGGCCTCACCCGGGCCGCATCGAGCACACGATGCGTCACCGGGATGGGGCGGGCTGGTCCGTCTGCGACGGTTCGAGGGTGAACTCGCGCATGCTGCGGATGAACAAGGGCACGACACTCGCGATGAGAAGGAAGCACGCGGCGACGGCAATGACCTGGCGGGCGCCGAACGTCTGGGCAAGGGGTGCGGCGAGCACCGAACCGAGCGGTAGCGCGACGAAGGACATGAGGATGTCCCAGGAATGCACGCGGCCCTGCAGCTCGCCGGGCACAGCCTGCTGAATGGCCGTCTCCCAATGCACGTCGTAGAAGAGCAGACCCGCGTATCCGACGGCGGCGAGCACCGCGATCGGCCACACCGAGTGAAAGACCGCGAAGCTGAAGGCCCACAACGGCATGAGCAGCAGCGGCGCCCACCCGCTGAAGAGCGGACGTCGCAGGTGGATGCGCGACCCGAGAGCTGCGCCGACAAACCCACCGAGCCCCTCGGCGGCGGCGACGATGCCGACGGCGTGGGCGCCACCCGCCTCTCTGGCGACGAGCAAGGGTGCCAGCACGAGGATCGCGCCGTTGCCGATGTGGTAGAAACCGGCCGCGAGCAAGCCGAAGAGCAGCCACGAGCGCGAGCGCACCGCGCGCCACCCGGCGACGAGTTGCTCGCCGAAGCTCTCATCCACTTCGGTGCCCTCGCCCGCTTCCGTGAGCTCGCTCGCCGTCGTGTCGACCTGACCCGCCCAGACGAGCACCGCCCCCAGGGAGACGACGAACGTCGCCGCGTTGACGGCGAAGCCGACTCCCGCGCCGGCGAACCCGACGACGGCTCCCCCGAGCACCGGGCCCAACATGAGCATGAGCTGACGCAGGCTCGTGATGGTCCCGTTCGTGCGCCGACGCGCCCCCGCCGGCACCACGGCGCGCCGCCACGTCATGAACGCAGGCCCGTAGAACGCACCGGCAGCCGCGGTGACGAAGGCGCATCCGACGATGACCGGCGTCGACCATGCGCCGGCCCAGAAGCAGCAGGCGAGGACGAGCCCGCACGCTGCGCGCACCGCGTCCGAGGCGGCCATGACGATGCGTGGCTGCACCCGATCCGCCCAGACCCCACCGAACAACGTGAACACGAGGCGTGCCACCGTCGTCGCGGTGATGGCCGCGGCCATCTGCCCGGCGCTACCGCCCGCCACGACGATCGCCACGGGCAATGCCACCACCTGGAAGGCATCACCCAGCCAGCTGAGCACCTGCCCGGTGAGCACGGCCGTCATGCGTGTCGTCATCGCGCCAGTATCGTCGATGTGGGACGGGCGGTGAAGCAAACGGGGCACCCCTGGGGGTGGGAGCGCCCCGTGCGCTCACCGTGTACTTTTCAGGCCATGAACGAACGTCCTCGCGTCCAGATCCGTCCCGTCGGGGGCCTGCCCGGGTGTCTCGGCATGATCCTGTTCTCGGTCATCGCCTCGATCGTGCTCACGCTGCTGCTCAACATGTGCAGCAGCGCGGCGACGCACTGACGGCCCCACGATCGCGACAGGCAGGAAGGCGCCACTCCTGCCGGATGGCGCCTTCCCGCCTGCTGTTGCGGGCTGGCGCCCGCGATGTTCGGGGGATGAGTCGGCCTATAAGCCGGGTTGTGTTCCGCGCGCCATTGCTGGCATCGCTTCGGCGATCATCCATCTAGGCCCTGCATTGCTGCAGGGCTCGAGCGATCTACCCACATGCTCAGCGGGCCGCTTCGACGCATGCTGTCTGATCTTGCTCCGGGTGGGGTTTACCGAGCCGCCCCAGTCGCCTGGGGCGCTGGTGGTCTCTTGCACCACCGTTTCACCCTTGCCGCGCTCATGAGCGTGGCGGTCTGTTCTCTGTGGCACTTTCCCGCGGGTCGCCCCGGGTGGCTGTTAGCCATCACCCTGCCCTGTGGAGCCCGGACTTTCCTCGGCGAGAGCGAACTCTCGACGCGACCGCCCGGCCGACTCATCCGCGCGCAAGCTTACCTTTGCCTGCGGGTGCCGACGCATCCGACCGGCCCATGACGGGCGACGACCCAGCTGCGTCACATGATGCCGCCCGAGTCGGTCACGCCTGACGCACCCAGCACGATGTGACGCAGCGAGGCGTCAGTACCTCACGCGAGGGCGAACGTCAGCTTCCCCGTCGCGATGTCGGCGCCCGTCAACGTCACCTCACACGCCTCACCGAGCGCAGGGGCCGCAGCGTCACCGACCTTCACCGTCGCGACAACGGCGTGGTCGACGAGCTGGATCGTCGGCTCGCCCTTGCCGTGGCCGTGGTCTCCGTCCTCGACGACGAACGCCGCGAACGTCTCCCCGACGTCGGACGACAGCGCGGCCGCCTCGACGCGGTCGACGCACGCGCGGTCGATCTTGCGCGCCAGCGAGTCGGTGCGCTTCATGATCTCGGGCAGCTCGACGAGCGCCTCGCGCGCCCAAGCCGGTACCTCGCGCCCGTTGGAGACGGCCTCGCAGACGACGAGCCCGAAGCGGTCGACGAGCCGCCGCAGCGGCGCGGTGACGTGCGCGTACGGCGCCGCGACGGCGGCCTGCTCGGTGATCTCGGGCGTCGCGATGGCCGGGTTGTCGCGGTCGAACGGCGTGTACGCGGCACCGCGGAACAGCCCGACGGCCTCGTGGACGAGCGCGAGATGGTGCGGGTCATCACGATCGAGGGAGCGCAGGAACGCGCCGTACGTCTGGTCCTCGGCCCATGCCACGCCGAGCGCTTTCGCCTGCAGGCGGAACCGCGCGACGTCGCGCTCGTCGGCCTTCGGCATCGTGCGCAGGATGCCGATGCCGGCGTCGAGCATCATCCGCGCCGCCACCATGCCGGTCATGAGGGAAATCTGCGCGTTCCAGTCCTCGCTCGGTACGGGTGGGCGGAAGTGCACCTCGTAGTCGCCGGGGCTCGGCTCGCTCACCTCCTGCTCGGGCATCGGCAGCGACGCGCCACCACGCTCGATCTCCAGCTGCGCGCGTAACTCACCGATCTGACGCAGCAGCGCGAAGCGCTCGTCGACGGCGCCGCCCATCGCGCCCCCGCCGTCGACATTCCCCTGCACCTGCGTGTAGTCGAGCCGTTCGACGCTGCGGACCTGCGCGCGGTACAAACTCGCCGACGTCACCTCGCCGCGCGCGTCGAGATGCATGTCCCACACGAACGCCGAGCAGATCTGCCCCTCGAGCAGGCTCGCCGCACCTTCACTGAGTTCCTCGGGGTGCAACGGAATCCGCATGTCGGGCATGTAGATCGTCTGCCCGCGACGGCGCGTCTCGGCGTCGAGAGCGCCGCCGGGACGCACGTACAGCGGCACATCGGCGATGGCGTAGCGCACGTGGAAACCCTCGCCGTCACGCTCCAGGTGCATGGCCTGATCTAGGTCCATCGAACCGGCCGGGTCGATCGTGAAGAACGGCACGGACGTCTCGTCGCGCTCCGGTTTCTCGACGTGCGCGAGCGCGTCGAGAGCGTCGGCCACGGCGTCGGCCGGGTAGTCGGTGGCCAGCTCGTTCTCGGCGCGCAGGGCCTCGAACGAGCGCGCGAGCTCGCCGGAGGCGTCGGTGTTCTGCAGCAGGATGCGTGTGCTCGGCATGGCCCGAGCCTACGCGGCGAGCGCCTCGGCATGGCCCGTTCCACACCGGCACGCGACGCGGCTGCCCCCACCGCGCGCGAAGGCGAGCGACTCAGCGCCGGCGGGTGACCGAGCGCCTCGCCCACTACCCTGTGCCGGTGATCATCCTTCTGCCGCCGTCGGAGACCAAAGCGACGCGTGCCCGCGGTCGCGCCATGAACCTCGACTCGCTGAGCAACCCCGAACTGAACGACGCGCGCCGCAATGTCATCAACGCCCTGACGGCGGTGAGCGCTCGCCCCGACGCTGCGTCCGCCCTCAACGTCTCCCCCAACCTCACCGACGACATCGCCCGCAACACGCGCCTGACGACGGCACCCGCCCTGCCCGCGTCGTCGCTCTACACCGGCGTGCTCTACGACGCGCTCGATCTCGCCTCGCTCACCGGGGCGGACAAGACACGTGCCGGGCGGCGCGTCGTCATCTCCTCCGCCCTCTACGGAGCCGTGCGTCTGCGCGACGCGGTCGCTCCCTACCGGCTGTCGATGGCCGTCAACCTGCCGGGCATCGGCCCGCTCGCGAGCTTCTGGAAGCCACTGCTCGACGCGCCCTTGACCGAGGCCGCCGGGCGCGGCCTCGTCATCGACTGTCGATCATCGACGTACGCCGCGTCGTGGGCGCCATCCGGCGACCTTGCGAAACGCTGGGTGCACATCCGGGTGCCCGGGGCGACTCACATGGCGAAGCACACGCGTGGCCTCGTCACGCGCGCCCTCGTCACCGACCCGCGTGACCCGCGCACGCCGGCAGCCCTCGCCGAGCAGCTCGCCGAGACGTTCGACGTCGCCCTCACCGCGCCCAAGAGCGCGACGAAACCGTGGATCCTCGACGCCACGGCCCGATGACGACTGCCCACACCAGGTGCACGACGCGGTGTTCTCATGCATGAAGCGCTCGACTTGCTCGCCCGGGTGCCGGGCGTTCTCGCGTTTCTTCTGGCGCTGACGATCGTCGCCGAATGCTGCTCCGCCGCAGGCGTCTTCGACGACCTGGCCCGGCGTCTCGTCACTGTGGGGCGCGGTCACGTGCCCGCGACGTGGCTGCTGTTCCTGCTCACCACCGGCGTCGTCACCGCCCTGCTCGGCCTCGACACGACTGCCGTGCTCATGACGAGCGCGGCCGTCGTCGTCGCGCGTCGACTGCGGGCGCCGGTCGCGATGTTCGCCTTCCCGACGCTGTGGCTCGCGAACATGGCCTCGCTGTGGCTGCCCGTCTCCAATCTCACCAACCTGCTGGCGCGCGGGCACCTGGACACCACGAGCAGCCTCGGCTTCCTCGCGCTGGCGTGGCCCGTCGCACTGACGACGACGCTCGTGCCGCTCCTGTGCGCCGCCGTCATCTGGCGCCCCGCATTCCGGTCATTCGACGGGCACGATCGCCCTGGGCGGCGGTCACCGTGCACCACGGCGCCCGATGACACATCGGCGTCAGCACCACTGCCGCAGCAAAGATCCGCGCGTCGAAGCGTCGCCGTCATCACCCTGCTCATGTGCGCGGCGATCCTCGTCGTCGAACCGTGGATGACGGCCGGCGTCGCCGCGCTGTGCTGCTTCCTCGCTCTCGCACTGCTCACCCCTGAGCGTCTCCGCGTGATCACCCTGCCGTGGCGCAGCCTGCTCATCACGACGGCCCTGTTCGTCGCCGTCGCGGTGCTGCATGGGTCCGGCGCGCTCGACCCGCTCGTCCGGACGCTCGACGACGCGCCCGCCTGGGCCCTCACGCTCAGTGGCGCGGGCCTCGCCAACGCGACGAACAACCTGCCCGCCTACCTCGCCCTCGAACCCGCCGCCCACGACGCGACGCGTGTGCTCGCCCTGCTCATCGGCGTCAATGTCGCAAGTGGGCTGACGTGGTGGGGGTCGGTGGCGACGCTGCTGTGGCGCGAGCGCCTGCGCCGCGAGGGCGTCACCGTGTCCTGGCGCCGTCACCTGCTGCTCACCGGATCGACGACGTTCATCACGACCGCCGCGGCTCTTGCCGTCCTCGCCCTGACGCGATGAGCTACTGGCCCGTAGCTGCTTGACCTGCTGGCCCCAAAAGCATGACGCATGGCGCCGGCGACCCCCGTCAGCCGAGAGCGACCTGCAGCGCCTGACGGACGTCGTCGACCAGATCACCCGCATCCTCGAGCCCGACCGACAGGCGCAGTGTGCCGTCCGTGATGCCGATCGCGGCCCGCGCGTCGGCGCCCATCCGACGATGCGTCGTCGTCGCGGGGTGGGTGATCATCGACTTGGAATCGCCGAGATTGTTGGAGATGTCGACGATGCGCAGCGCGTTCATCAGGGCAAATGCCTCCGCCTTGTCACCGTCGATCTGGAACGTCACGACCGAGCCGCCACCGCTCATCTGCCGTTTCGCGAGCTCGTGCTGCGGGTGCGAGACGAGGAACGGATGCACGACACGTGACACCTTCGGATGCGCCTCGAGCACCTCGGCCAGCTTCAGCGCTGTCGCCGCCTGCGCCTCGACGCGTAGCCGCAGCGTCTCCAGGCCCTTGAGCAGCACCCACGCGTTGAACGCCGACATCGTCGGGCCGGTGTGGCGCACGAGGTTCTGCACCGGCCCGTCGATGAACTCGCGCCTGCCGAGGATGGCGCCACCGAGCACGCGACCCTGCCCGTCGATGTGCTTGGTCGCGGAGTAGACGACGACGTCGGCGCCGTGGTCGAACGGCCGGCTGAACACGGGCGTGCCGAAGACGTTGTCGACGACGACCTGCGCCCCGGCCGCATGGGCGAGGTCGCTGACGGCGCGCATGTCGACGAGTTCCTGCATCGGGTTGCTCGGCGACTCGAAGAACACCGCCGTCGTCGGCTGCGACAGCGCCTGGCGCCACTGCTCGAGGTCAGGCCCGTCGACGAAGACCGTCTCGACGCCCCAGCGCGGCAGGATCTCGTCGAGGATGACGAAGCACGAGCCGAACAACCCGCGTGAGGCGACGACGCGGTCGCCCGCCCCCAGCAGCGCGGCCAGGGCCGTGAACACCGCCGACATGCCGGACGCCGTCGCCGTGCACGCCTCGGCTCCCTCGAGAGCGGCGAGCCGCTCCTGCAGCATCGCCGTTGTCGGGTTGCCGTATCGGCTGTAGACGAACCGGTCGCTCTCACCCGAGAACGCGGCCTCGGCGGCCTCGGCGGAGTCGTAGACGAACCCCGACGTCAGGTACAGCGCCTCCGCCGTCTCCTCGAAACCGCTGCGCGCGAGGCCGCTGCGCACCGCGAGGGTGTCGGGTCGCCAGTCTTCTTGCCCGCGCTGAATATCCATAACTGCAACTTATGGATCTTCGGCGCCGCTCGCCACACAGGATGGATGATCGTCCGCGCACCGGACGACCCGCCTTGGACGCCGGCCCACGCCCCTTGACGCCTGCATCGGAGGCTCTGAGGCTCTGTCAGCCCCGCAGGTGATGCGTGTCGTTCGTGAACGCGACCTGCGCGTTGCCGTCGCGCCACACCTCGATGCCGGTCAGCGACGCCGGGGCCGCCGCAACGCGCCACGCGCCGTCCATGCTCAGATCGAGCACCTTGGCGAGCACCGACATGATGACGATGCGGTGCGTCACGATGATGACGACACCGCCGCGTTCCACCGCCCGCCCGAGGGCTGCAGCGACGCGCTCGTCGAGCTCGTCGCGCGTCTCGCCGCCCGGCGCGCGGTGAGTCGGTTCGTGACGCAGCTTCGACAGTCCCGCCGCGTCCTTGGCGCGGATCTCCTTGAACGACAACCCGTCCCACTCGCCGAAGGCCTGCTCGTCCCAGTCGGCGTCGACCCGCGGCGTCACCCCGAGACGTTCGGCGATCAGCGTGCCCGTCTCGACCCCACGGGCGAGCGACGACGTCACGACGTGCACGTCGCTGTCACCGACGAGCCCGTCGAGCGCGCCCGCGACGCGGCGTGCCTGATCGCGACCCTCGGCGCTGAGCGACGGGTCCGCGCCACCGCGACCGTCGAGCAGCCCCCTCGTCGTGAAGTCGGTGACGCCGTGGCGCACGAGGACGATGCGCGTCGGCCGCCCGAGATCCGCCGGCCCCCTCGGCTTCTCGTCGGGCTCAACGACGGCCTCGCCGCCCACTTCGCCCCCACCGTTCGGGTCGCCCGCACCCACGCCCGCGCTACTGGCGCCGTCCACGTCAGCACCAGCACCGTCAGTGCGCTGGACACCACCACCCTGCGACGCGCGCTCGACGTCGTCACCCCATGTGTCGCGTCGCACGGTGACGCCGTCCATGCCGTCGTTGGACAGCTTGTCGGCGTCCTTGTTCTTGGCACGCGGGATCCACTCGTACGTGACGGCGCCGCCCGCGCTCGAGATCTCCGCCGCGAGCGCCTGGGCCTCGGCGGCGAGGCGTTTCATGTCCTCATGCTTGATCTTCCAGCGGCCCGACATCTGCTCGACGACGAGCTTCGAGTCCATCCGCACCGTCACGGCAGCGCCCGGGGCATGATCGACGACGGCCCGCAGCCCCTCGATGAGGCCGGTGTACTCGGCGACGTTGTTCGACTCCTTGCCGAGCGGCGCGGCGCGTTCGGCGAGCAGCGCACCGGTGTCCGCGTCGCGCACGAGGCTGCCGTACCCGGCGACGCCGGGGTTGCCGCGCGAACCGCCGTCAGCTTCGACGATGAGACGTCGCGTCATGATGAATCTCCTTCGCCCACAGGCATTTCGGACGACGAACAGCGCCCGGCGCCGTCACCGCGAGGCGACGCGCCGAGCGCTGTACTCTCTGCCCGGTCAGAGGTCGGATTCGGCCGTGCGCACGAGGATGCGTCCGCACTCGTCGCAGTAGACGACCTGGTCGGCGGCGCTCGAGCGAATGCGCTGCAGATCCGAGTGGTTGAGTTCGAGGCCGCAACCGAGGCAGCGACGACCGTGCAGCGCCGCCGCGGCGACACCGCTGCGGGCCCGGATGCCGTCGTATTCCGCGAGCAGGTCGGCGGCGAACGACGGGGCCATGTCGTCGCGCTTGCGCTGCACCTCGGCGCGCTCGGTCTCGAGCTCCTTGGCTGCCTCGCCCATCTCCGCCTTGAGCTGCTTGACCTTGGCCTCGGCCTCGTCAGCGACCGTCGTGAACGCCGTCAGCCGCTCGCGCAGGCCCTCGGCGCGCTCCATGATCTCGAGCTCGGCGTCCTCGAGGACGACTTGACGGCGAGCGAGCGTGTCCGTCTCGTGCTGCAGCGCCTGCAGATCCTTCGCGCTGCCCTCACCCGAGGCGAGGCGCTTCTCGTTGCGGGCCATGCGGTCGCGCACCTGCTGCACGTCGGCCTCGCTGCGCGCGATCTCACGCTCGACGTCCATGACGGCCGTCTGCGCGAGAATCATCTCCTCCGTCGCGGTGTCAGCCTTCTTCGTCAGCTCCGCGAGCTCCTTCGCCTGCGGCAGGTTCGCGAGACGGTGATCGATCTGGTCGAGGCGGGTGTCGAGCTTCTGCAGGTCGAGCAGCCTCCACTGCTGCTGAAGTTCTGCCTTCACTGCATCTCTCCTTCATTGGTGGGCACGAGGAAATTCCAGGGGTCGGTGCACGTCGTCGAGACGTGCACCTCGATGTCGCCGCCGCTCTCGCGCACGGCCTTCACGAGACGCTCGCAGGCGTGCTGCAGCCACAACCATTCGGTAGCCCAGTGTCCGGCGTCGACGAGGAACATCGGCGCCGCCGGGTCGTCCTCCTCGCGCGCCTCGATGGCGGGATGATGACGCAGGTCGGCGGTGACGTAGACGTCCGCCCCCGCGCGTCGTGCCGCGCCGAACTCGCCGTCACCGGCGCCGCCGAGCACCGCGACGCGCTGGACGCTCGCCTCGGCCTCTCCGCTGACGCGCAGGCCGACGGGGGCGGGTGGTAGCGCCGCGGCGAGGCGTTCGCAGAAGGCGCGCAGCGTCATGCTCTGAGGCAGCTCACCGACGCGGCCCAGCGGCTGCCCCTCGCTCTCGACCAGGGGTTCGACGTCCTGCAGGCCGCATGCGGCCGCGAGCGCGTCGTTGACGCCGGGTGTGGCCACGTCGGCGTTCGTGTGCGCCGCGTACAGGGCGACGTCGCCGACGACGAGCGCTGTCACCGCGCGCCCCTTGCCTGACGTCGTCGCGACCGACTTGACCCCACGCATGAGCAGCGGGTGATGCGTGACGAGCAGGTCGTAACCGCCGGTGACGGCTTCGTCGATGACGCTCATCGCCGGGTCGACGGCGAACAGGACACGTTCGATCGGCTGCTCCGGGTCGCCGGTGACGAGGCCGACGGCATCCCACGACTGAGCCGTCGACGGCGGGTAGAAGCCGTCGAGGATTCGCGTGACGTCCGCGAGGGTCGTGGTGGAGTTGTTCATGTGGGCCCCGCCGGGATCGAACCGACGACCGACGCGGTGTAAACGCGTTGCTCTACCAGCTGAGCTAGAGGCCCTGAGCGCGCGCCGAGACGGCGCGGATGCAGCTGAATCCTACCCGCCGCGTGGCCACGTCGAGTTCGGCGTCATCGAGGGGCGGCGCCACGACGCCGCGCCGCGTCACAGGTTCTCGGCCACCTCGAGGGCGGGCGAGAAGTCGCGCGCCTCGCCGGGGCCGTTGATGAGCGACCAGAGCACCGTCATCGACGCGTCGATGAGGAAGGTGCCGCGCACGGCGAACCCGCGCTCGTCGTCGAAGACGCCGTAGGCGCGCGCGATCGCGCCGTGCGGCCAGAAGTCGCTGAGCAGTGGGAAGTCGAAGCCCTCGGCGTCCGCCCACGCGCGCTGCGTGAACATCGCATCGCAGCTGATGCCGACGACCTGCATCGCGTCACCGTCGTAGCGGGGCAGGTTGTCGCGGATGTGGCACAGCTCCCCCGTGCAGATGCCGGAGAACGCGAAGGGGTAGAAGACGAGCAGCGTCGGGCGCTCGGCGACGAGGCCGGACAGTGTCACGTCCTCACCGAACTGGTTCCTGAGCGTGAAATCGGGCGCCGCAGCACCCACCTCGAGACCGCTCATGTCACTCCCTCTTCGTCTCGTGCGGCGGCCGCGCTCAGCGCTGCTTCGCCGCGCCACCCTGGACGAGCTTCGTGCCGATCCAGTCGTCGCCGACCTTGAAGGTCGAGCTGGCCTTGAGACCGGCGGTCGTCGCAGCTTCCTGCACGTCCGCGGCGTCGATCGCAAGATCCGAGCCGGCCTTCGGCGTCATGAGGAGGACGAACCCCTTGTCCTCCAGCGTCGCGAGCGCGTCGACGACGTCGTCGGTGAGGTCGCCGTCGCCGTCACGGAACCACACGAGGACGGAGTCGACGACGCCGTCGTACGTCTCGTCCTCGATCTCGGAGCCGACGATCTCCTCGATGGCTTCGCGCCACGACTCGTCGACGTCATCGTCCCAACCGATCTCCATGACGATGTCGTCCGCGGAGAAGCCGATCTTGGCCGCCGGATGTGCCCCTGCGGTCTGGTTCACGTGCTGTGCTCACTTTCTGTTCTGGACGCTGCGCCCACGCCGGGTGGATGCAGCCTTGTTCGAAGGGTAGTCCACAAGGTTGTCTCGCGCATTGCAAGAAGGCGCCCTCATGACGACCGTCTCGTGGGCCCGATCGCCCCGGCCGGATGAGCGTCGAAACCCCGCGTCCCACCTGCCGACCTGAGTACCCACGAGTAACCCCGTCCCGGTTTCGCTCCGGGTGCTCACGGGGGGCAGGATGGGAGCATGTGGCGCGTGCCAGGTAGCGCCGACGCAGTGGACGAGAGGACGTGACCTAAGTGTCGCTTGAGGAAGCCGGCCCGATCCTGAATGGCATTCCCAGTCAGTTGCCGGACATCGATCCCGACGAGACGCAGGAGTGGCTCGACTCGCTCGACGGCCTCGTCGACGAAGCCGGACGCAACCGTGCCCGCTACGTCATGCTCAAGCTGCTGGAGCGCGCCCGCGAGCAGCAGATCGGCGTGCCGTCGCTGACGGCGACCGACTACATCAACACGATCGGCCCCGAGGCCGAGCCGTGGTTCCCCGGCGATGAGGAGATGGAGCGCAAGTACCGCGCCTGGATCCGCTGGAACGCCGCCGTCATGGTGCACCGCGCGCAGCGCCCCGACATCGGCGTCGGCGGCCACATCTCGACGTACGCCTCCGCCGCGACGCTCTACGAGGTCGGCTTCAACCACTTCTTCCGCGGCAAGGACCACCCGGGCGGCGGTGACCAGGTCTTCATCCAGGGCCACGCCTCCCCCGGCATCTACTCGCGCGCCTACCTCGAGGGCCGCCTGACCGAGGAGCAGCTCGACGGCTTCCGTCAGGAGAAGAGCCACTTCATCGACGGTGAGGCCGCCGGCCTGCCGAGCTACCCGCACCCGCGCAACATGCCGGAGTTCTGGGAGTTCCCGACCGTCTCCATGGGCATCGGCCCGATGAACGCCATCTACCAGGCGATGGTCAACCGCTACCTCAACGACCGCGGCCTCAAGGACACATCCGACCAGCACGTCTGGGCCTTCCTCGGTGACGGCGAGATGGACGAGGTCGAGTCGCGTGGCGCCCTGCAGTGGGCCGCCAACGAGGGCCTCGACAACCTGACGTTCGTCGTCAACTGCAACCTGCAGCGTCTCGACGGCCCCGTGCGCGGCAACGGCAAGATCGTGCAGGAGCTCGAGGCGTTCTTCCGCGGCGCCGGCTGGAACGTCATCAAGGTGCTGTGGGGCCGCGGCTGGGATCCGCTGCTCGCCCAGGATCGTGACGGTGCGCTCGTCAACATCATGAACAAGACGCGTGACGGCGACTACCAGACGATCCGCGCCAATGACGGTGCCTACGTCCGCGAGTACTTCTTCGGCCAGGACCCGCGCACGGCGAAGATGGTCGAGAACTGGTCCGACGACGACCTGTGGTGGAAGCTCAAGCGAGGTGGCCACGACTACCGCAAGGTGTACGCCGCCTACAAGGCTGCGATGGAGCACACGGGCCAGCCGACGGTCATCCTCGCGCACACCATCAAGGGCTACAGCCTCGGCACGCACTTCGCGGGCCGCAACGCGACGCACCAGATGAAGAAGATGACGCTCGAGGACCTCAAGCAGTTCCGCGACTCGCTCGACATCCCGATCAGCGACGAGCAGCTCGAGAAGGACCCGTACCGTCCGCCGTACTACCACCCCGGCAACGACGACCCGGCGATCAAGTACCTGCTCGAGCGTCGCGCGAAGCTCGGCGGTGGGCTGCCGTCGCGCAAGGGCCGCAGCTCGCAGCTGCCGTTGCCCGGTGACGAGGCGTACAAGATCGCGAAGAAGGGCTCCGGCAAGCAGGAGGTCGCGACGACGATGGCGTTCGTCCGCATCCTCAAGGAGCTGATGCGCGACAAGGAGTTCGGCAAGCACATCGTGCCGATCATCCCCGACGAGGCGCGCACGTTCGGCATGGACGCGTTCTTCCCGACGGCGAAGATCTACAACCCGCACGGGCAGCACTACCGCTCCGTCGACGCAGAGCTCATGCTCGCGTACAAGGAGAGCCCGCAGGGCCAGCTGTTGCACCTCGGCATCAACGAGGCCGGCTCCGTCGCGGCGTTCACCGCCGTCGGCGCCGCGTACGAGACGAACGACATCCCGATGGTGCCGGTCTACGTCTTCTACTCGATGTTCGGCTTCCAGCGCACCGGTGACTCGATCTGGGCGGCCGCCGACCAGATGGCCAAGGGTTTCCTCATCGGCGCCACCGCGGGCCGTACGACGCTGACGGGTGAGGGTCTGCAGCACGCCGACGGTCACAGCCACGTGCTCGCCGCGACGAACCCCGCCATCCGCTCCTACGACCCGGCCTACGGCTACGAGATCGCGCACATCGTGCAGGACGGCCTGGAGAAGATGTACGGCGAGAACGCCGAGAACGTCATCTACTACCTGACCGTCTACAACGAGCCGATCGTGCAGCCGGCCGAGCCCGAGAACGTCGACGTCGAAGGCATCAAGCGCGGCATCTACAAGCTCAAGGACGGCTCGTTCGACGGCCTCGGCGACGACGCGCGCCGCGTGCAGCTGCTCGCCTCCGGCGTCGGAGTCGCCTGGGCCCTCGAGGCACAGGAACTGCTCAAGGAGGACTGGGGCGTCGTCGCCGATGTCTGGTCCGTGACGTCGTGGAACGAATTGCGCCGCGACGGCCTCGAGGCCGACGAGCACAACTTCCTCCACCCCGAGGAAGAGCGCCGCGAGCCGTTCATCACGTTGCGCCTCAAGGACGCACCCGGTCCCGTCATCGCGACGAGCGACTCGATGCGTCAGGTGCACGACCAGATCCGCCAGTACGTGCCCGGCGAATTCCACTCGCTGGGCGCAGACGGATTCGGCTTCTCCGACACGCGAGCTGCAGCACGACGCTTCCTCCACATCGACGGCCCGTCGATGGCGGTGCGCGCCCTGCAGTCGCTCGCCGACCGCGGCGAACTCGACCCGTCGATCCCGCGTCAGGCAGCCGAGAAGTACGAGCTGCTCAACGTCAAGGCCGGCACCTCCGGCAACGCCGGCGGAGAAGCCTGACGGGCAATGCGAACAGCGACGGGCAGAACTGGGCGACGGTTCTGCCCGTCGGGCTTCTGCGCCAAAAGGTGCGCGGAGAAGCCTGACGATTCCCTCGCGGCGTCTTCCATCGGTCCGGAGTCGCAAGCTCCCCGGCCCGAGGTGCCACAGCGCCACGGGGGCGCGTCCACGTCCCCTGCACGCACGGAAGCCGTGCGCACTCACCGTCCGTGAGTGCGCACGGCTTCGTGCTTTCCGGGGTCGGTCGGCCGGCCGGTGTCGTTGCTACTCGTGGGTTCCCACAAGGCTCGGTTACGGTGACGGGCATGGCGGAACCCAGGGTGCCCTCGCGTGAATCTCTGACGGCGATGCGGCGCGGCGTCGGGGCGATGTCGACGTCGGCGGCGGCGCGCGTCGAAGCCGACCACGCCTGGTTCGCCGCGCTCAGCGCCGAGGATCGCAGCTGGATCGGCGTCATCGCGCACGGCGGCATCACGTCGTTCCTGTCGTGGCTCGAGAACCCGCACGTCGAAGGCGCCGGCGCCATCGACGTGTTCGCCGACGCACCACGCGAACTGACGCGCAGCATCAGCCTCGAACAGACCCTCGACCTGCTGCGCACCGTCATCGAGATCGTCGAGGACGAAGCACCCGCCCTCGCGCGGGCCGACGAACGCGCGGCCGTGCGCGAAGCCGTCCTGCGCTACTCCCGTGAGGTCGCGTTCGGCGCCGCCCACGTCTACGCGCGCGCCGCAGAATCGCGCGGCGCGTGGGATGCACGCCTCGAGTCGCTCGTCGTCGACGCCGTCGTGCGCGGCGAACCCGACGAGACGCTCGGCTCCCGCGTCAATGCCCTCGGCTGGGCCGAGGTGCGCGGCGTCACCGTCGTCGTCGGCGGGAGCCCCCTCGGCAGCCAGACGAGCGTCGTCGACCCACTACGACGCGCCGCGCGTCATGCCGGGCTCGAGATCCTCGTCTCCGTCGAAGGACGGCGGATGATCGCCGTCGTTGGCGGGCTCGACGCGGCCACCCTCGCGACGCCACGCAGCGGCACATCGTCAGGCAATGCAGCAAGCACGTCGTCTCAGGCCGCCCCGCACGCCGACCCGCTCGCCGCGGCGCGACTGCTCGCCGACCACTTCGGCGACGGCCCCCTCGTGTGCGGGCCCCGCGTGCCGCACCTCTATGCGGCGGGCCGCTCAGCACGGGACGCGCTGCGCGGCTACGACGCCGCGCCGGCGGCCACCTCCTGCCCCCGCCCGGTGCACAGCGACGACCTGCTCGCCGCACGCGCCGTCTCCGGTGACGACAAGGCACGCCGCGCGCTCGCCGCACGGGTGACGGCCGCGCTCCAGCCCGATTCCGTCATGCGCGAGACGGCGCGCGCCTACATCCGTCTCGGCTCGCTGGAGGCCACGGCGCGCGAGTTGTTCGTCCATGCGAACACCGTGCGCTACCGCCTGGGGCGCACCCACGACCTCACCGGTTACGACCTCACCTGCCCCGAGGACGCCTTCGCCATCCGACTGGGCCTCATGTACGCCGACCTCGACGCAGCCCGGTCCCGCCCGCGCACCCGGCCGGACGCCTCCCGCGCCGCACGGGAGCAACCCAGCCAGGTGTGATTGGAGGTTTCCTACAAATCACACCGGCGAAGTTCGTCGGCCCGCTCGTCGCCTCGCCCACCACCTCCAGGGCAAGGTTGAGGGGTGCTAGCGATCGTGTGCCCCGGACAGGGCTCTCAGACCCCCGGTTTCCTCCGCCCTTGGCTCGAGCTGCCAGAGTTTCACTCCCGCATGGCGTGGCTGTCGGCCTGCGCCGGGATGGATCTCGTCCACCTCGGCACCGAGGGTGACGCGGAGACCATCAAGGACACCGCCGTCGCACAGCCCCTCATCGTCGGGAGCGGCCTCGTCTCGATGCTCGCGCTGTTCGCCCACCCCGTCGAGGGATTCCGTTCCGTCGGTGTCGGCGCCGGCCACAGCGTCGGTGAGATCACTGCCGCGGCCTCGGCCGGCGTCCTGAGCGCCGAGCAGGCCATGGTCTTCGTCCGCGAGCGCGGTGCGGGCATGGCGCAGGCCTCGGCCGTCACGCCGACCGGCATGGCCGCCGTCGTCGGCGGCGAGGCGAAGGACGTCGTCAGCCACCTCGAAGCCCTCGGCCTCACGCCGGCCAACATGAACGGTTCCGGTCAGATCGTCGCGGCCGGCACCCTCGAGCAGATCGAGCGGCTCAAGGCCGAGCCGCCGGCGAAGGCACGCGTGATCCCGCTCCAGGTCGCGGGTGCCTTCCACACCGAGCACATGACGCCGGCCGTGGAGCGGCTCAGTGTCTTCGCGCGGGCCATCTCGACGCACGACCCTCGCATCCCCCTCGTGTCGAACAAGGACGGGCTCGTCGTCCACGACGGCACGCGGGTGCTGCGCCGCCTCGTCAGCCAGGTGAGCAACCCGGTGCGCTGGGATCTGACGATGGAGACGTTCAAGGCGATGGGCGTGACGGGCCTCATCGAGGTGCCGCCGGCCGGCACCCTGACGGGCCTCGCCAAGCGTGCCCTGCCTGGTGTCGAGACCCTGGCGCTCAAGACCCCCGACGACCTCGACGCGGCGCACCGCATGGTGCGCGAGCACGGCCAGGTCGACACCGATCTCGAACCCGCGTGGCGACTCGTCATCGCGCCGGCCAAGGGGACGATCGAGCGCGCGCCCCTCGACGAGGGCGACACCATCACCCCCGGCGAGACGATCGGACAGGTCGTCACGGCGCGCGACGCGTACAACGTCGTCGCGCCGCACGGCGGGCGCATCATCGAGTGGCTGGTCAGTGAGGGCGACCCTGTCTCTCCCGGCCAGCCCCTCGTGCGTCTTCACCCGAAGGAGGCGCAGTGAAGGCCCTCGCGCAGCGCACCGGCGCGCAGTACACCCGCATCCTCGGTTTCGGCGGTTACCGCCCGCAGCGGCTCGTGCCGAACAGCGAGATCGTCGAGGCCATCGACTCCTCCGACGAGTGGATCCAGGAGCGCTCCGGTGTCCGCACGCGTCATTTCGCGCGCGACGACGAGACGATGCTCGACATGGCCGAGTCGGCGGCGCGCGACGCGATCGCACGCTCCGGTGTCGACCCGGCGACGATCGACGGCGTCATCCTCGGCTCGGTCACGCACGACATGTTCACGCCCGCCGCCGCGCCGATGCTCGCGGATCGACTGGGGCTGGACTCCCCCGTCGCGTTCGACCTGTCCGCCGCCTGCGCCGGGTACTGTCACGGCATCGGTGTCGCCTCCGAGCTCGTGCGGGCCGGTAGCGCGAGCACTGTCCTCGTCCTCGGCGCCGAGCGCCTGACGTCCGTGCTCGATCCGAGCGACCGCGGCACCGCCTTCATCTTCGGTGACGGCGCGGGCGCGGCGATCGTCGGCGCGAGCGACCACGTCGGCATCGGCCCGACGATCTGGGGCAGTGACGGCGCGGCGTGGGAGGCAATCCGCCCCAACGTGCTCGAGGACGGCTCGCCCGGCCCGACCATCACGATGCAAGGTCAGAGCGTCTTCCGCTGGGCGGTGTGGAGCATGGCTCCCGTCGCGCTGCGCGCCATCGACGCCGCGGGCCTGAGCGTCGACGACATCGACGTGTTCATTCCGCATCAGGCGAACGTCCGCATCATCGACGCCATGGCCAAGCAGATGAAGCTGCCCGAACGCGTCGTCATCGCGCGCGACATCGTCGACACGGCCAACACGTCCGCCGCGTCGGTGCCGCTGGCCGCCGAACGACTCGTGCGCGAGGGGCAGGCCAAGAGCGGCGATCTCGCGCTGCAGATCGGTTTCGGCGCGGGCCTCGCCTACGCGGCGCAGGTCGTCGAGATCCCCTGAGCCGCACCGCGACTCAGCATTCAGCTCCCGCGCCTCGGCGGGCCATCCGGGGCAAGGAAAGAACCGCAGACGGAGTCGATCGACGAACGGTCGACGTCACGACAAGGAGAAACACCATGGCTGCTTCCGAGCAGGAGATCCTCGCCGGCCTCGCCGAGATCGTCAACGAGGAGACCGGCATCGACGCCGCCTCCGTGCAGAGCGACAAGTCGTTCACCGACGACCTCGACATCGACTCGCTGTCGATGATGACGATCGTCGTCAACGCCGAGGAGAAGTTCGGCGTCCGCATCCCCGACGAAGAGGTCAAGAACCTCGTCACCGTCGGCGACGCCGTCAGCTACATCAAGAACGCCCAGGCCTGAACGGCCCCCGTCGACGCGCCGCCCCGGCACCTCGCCCGCGCGGGCGGCGCGTCGCACCCCATTCTTTCGTGCCCCACCAAGGAGCCAGCATGACCCCGAACCGCGACGCCCGCATCGTCGTCACCGGCATCGGTGCGACGACCCCGCTCGGCGGCACCGCACCCGAGACGTGGGACGCCCTGCTCGCCGGTCGTTCCGGTGCTCGCGCGCTGCCCGCCGAATGGCTGGAGCAGTTCGAGCTGCCCGTGACGTTCGCCGCGTCCATCGCCCAGGACCCGGCCGAGGTGCTGACGAAGGTCGAGACGCGCCGCATGGACCGCAGCGCCCAGTACGCGCTCATCGCAGGGCGCGAGGCGTGGGCAGACGCGGGCAGCCCCGAGGTGGAGCCGGAGCGACTCGCAGTCGCGTTCGGCACCGGCATCGGCGGGGTGACGACGCTGCTCGACCAGTGGGATGTCATGCGCGAGAAGGGCCCGCGTCGCGTGTACCCGCTGACGGTGCCGATGCTCATGCCCAACACCTCTGCGGGCAACCTGTCGCTCGAGTTCGGTGCGCGCGCAGGCGCCCACACGACCGTCTCCGCGTGCGCCTCCGGCGCCGAGGCGATGGGTCTCGCGATCGACATCATCCGCTCGGGCCGCGCCGACGTCGTCATCGCCGGCGGCACCGAGGCGCCGATGCACCCGCTGCCGTTCGCCGGGTTCGCGGCGATGAAGGCCCTCTCGACGCGCAACGACGACCCGCAGGCCGCCTCCCGCCCGTACGACACTGGCCGTGACGGCTTCGTCATGGGCGAGGGTGCTGCGGTCGTCGTGCTCGAGTCCGAGGAGCACGCGAAGGCGCGCGGCACGCGGATCTACGCCGAGCTCGCGAGCATCGGCATGTCCGCCGACGCCCACCACATCACCGCGCCCGAACCCGAGGGTGCCGGTGCCAAGCGGGCGATGCGTCAGGCCGTCGATGCCGCCGGTCTGACGCCCGCCGACATCTGCCACATCAACGCCCACGCAACCTCGACGCCCGTCGGTGACGTCGCCGAGGCGAACGCGATCCGCGCCGCGTTCGGCGCCGACGCCGACCACATGGCGGTGGCCGCGACGAAGTCGATGACGGGTCACCTGCTCGGCGCTGCGGGCGCGCTGGAGGCCGTCATCACGGTGCTGTCGGTGCACCACCGCCTCGTTCCGGCGGCCATCAACATCGACGACCTCGACCCCGCCATCGACCTCGACGTCGTGCGCAGCGAGGCCCGCACGCTGCCCGAGGGCGACATCGCGGCCCTCAACAACTCGTTCGGCTTCGGCGGCCACAACGTCGCCCTCACGATTCGGAGCGCCTCATGAACGCCCTCACCGCCACCGCGCCGGCCGAGGCCGACGTCGACCCGCGCGACCCGTATCGCCGCCTCGAGAACTTCCTCGACGCCGGCAGCGTCGACGTCATCGCCGAGGTCGAGCGCTCCGGCTTCGTCTCCGCTCGCGGCACCGCCGACGGCACGCCCGTCGTCGTGTTCTGCTCCGACGCGCGGGTGCAGGGCGGCGCGATGGGTGTCGAGGGGTGCAAGGCGATCGTCGAGGCCTACGAGATCGCCCTCGCCGAGAACCTGCCCGTCATCGGGCTGTGGCACTCCGGCGGTGCGCGACTGGCCGAGGGCGTCGTCAGCCTGCATGCCGTCGGCGAGGTGTTCGCCATCATGACGCGGGCGTCGGGCAAGATCCCGCAGATCTCCGTGGTCATCGGCGCCGCCGCCGGTGGTGCCGCCTACGGGCCGGCGCTGACGGACGTGGTCATCATGGCCGATCAGGGCCGCATCTTCGTGACGGGCCCCGACGTCGTGCGCTCGGTGACGGGCGAGAACGTCGACGCCGCACGCCTCGGCGGGCCCGAACCGCACGGTCGACGCTCGGGCGTGGTCCACGTCGTCACGGCCACAGAGGATGAGGCCTTCGAGCGAGGCCGTCTGCTCGCCTCGCTCATGGCGAATCAGGGCGAGTTCGACCTCGGATCGCTCGAAGAGCGCGACCTCGGCGCCACGTTCCCCGAGAACCCGAAGCGCGCCTACGACGTGCACCCCCTCGTCGACGACCTGTTCGACGATGCGGGTGAGCAGGTCGAGCTGCACGCGAAGTGGGCGCCCAACATCGTCACCTCGCTCGGGCGCCTCGGCGGGCGCACCGTCGGCGTCATCGCGAACAACCCGATGCGTCTCGGCGGGTGCCTCGACTCCCCCGCCGCGGAGAAGACGTCCCGTTTCGTGCGCATGTGCGACGCGTTCGGCATCCCCCTCGTCGTGCTCGTCGACGTCCCCGGCTACCTGCCTGGCGTCGGTCAGGAGTGGGACGGCGTGGTGCGCCGCGGCGCGAAGCTGCTGCACGCGTTCGCCGAGGCGGTCGTGCCGCGCGTGACGCTCGTGACGCGCAAGACGTACGGCGGCGCGTACATCGCGATGAACAGCCGCTCCCTCGGCGCGACGCGCGTGTTCGCGTGGCCGAGCGCGGAGGTCGCCGTCATGGGTCACGTCGCTGCCGTGCGCATCCTGCACCGTCGCCGGCTCGCGGAGGTCGACGAGGCCGCGCGTCCCCGGGTCGAGGAGGAACTAGCCGCCGAGCATGCCGTGCTCGCGGGTGGACTGGAACGCGCCCAGGAGATCGGTGTCGTCGACGAGGTCGTCGAGCCGGCCGAGACGCGCGGAGCGCTCGCTTCGGCACTGGCCGCCGCACCCGCGCGTCGCGGGCAGCACGGCAACATCCCACTGTGATCTGACGCCCACCCGGCATGACGAAGGCCGCTTGCTCCCCCAGAGAGCAAGCGGCCTTCGACGTGTGTGGTGCGTCAGCCGACGCGGTGCAGCCAGCGCACGGGAGCGCCGTCGCCGGCGTAGCGGAAGGGCTCGAGCTCCTGGTCCCAGGCGGTGCCGAGCAGCTCGGCCATCTCGGCCCGGAACTCCTCAGGGTCGCCCTGGCTCGCGACGAGGGCGCTGCGCAGGCGGTCCTCGCTGACGACGGCGTCGCCGCTCGCCGACGTCCACGTGTGGTGGATGCCGAGGTTCGGGGTGTGCGACCAGCGTGAGCCGTCGTTGCCGGGTGAGGGTTCTTCGGTGACTTCGTAGCGCACGTGATCCCAGCCGCGCAGCGCGCTCGCGAGCTTTGCGCCGCTGCCTGGTTCGCCGCTCCAGCTGAACTCGCTGCGCACGAGGCCCGGCGCGACGGGCTGCTGCGTCCACTCGAGGTTGACGTCGGCGCCGAGGACGCTCTCGAGCGCCCACTCGATGTGAGGGCACAGCGCAGCGGGGGTGGAGTGCACGAAAACCACCCCGCGCGTCATGACGCGAGTCATCGACATCCGAACCTCCTGGTGTTCGCGAGGGACGTCTTCCCCAACGACCTCAGCCACACCCAGGAATCCGATGATGTGTGCCGCCATTCTGCACGATGGCGACGCTGCAGGCCAGCACCCGTGCGGCGTGGCGAAGAATCAACCTGTCACTCTGGCGCATGCGGTGCTCACCCCGTGGGAGCGACACGCCCGCGTGTCCTGGCGAGCTGTCTCGCAGTGCCCGCTCAGAGGATGTCGTCGCTCTCGGGCGCTGCGGCCCGGTGCGACGCCGTCCGGCCCCGTAGTTCCGCGACGTCGGCGCGCAGGGCTCGGATCTCATGGGTGAGTGCTTCGACCTCGTCGCGCATGCGGTCGTCGGCGGCGACCTCGCCGTCCTCCTCGCGGACGCGATCGAGGATCCATGACGCCACCGAACCCGTGACGACACTGAACAGCGCGATGCCGCTGAACATGAGGCAGGCGGCGACGACACGTCCGCTCGGTGTCACGGGGTGGTGCTCGCCGTAGCCGACCGTCGTGATCGTCGTCGTCGCCCACCACAGGGCGTCGCCGAAGGTGTGGATGTTGGCGCCCGGCGCCTTGCGTTCGGCGTCGAGGACGGCGAGTGCGCCGAGCAACAGCACCGTCAGCGTCGCGAACCCGAGGTAGGCGACGATGCGGCCGCGCAGGGTGCGTCCGAGGCGCTTGTCGAGCAGCCGCAGCAGGGCGATGAGCTGCATCGTGCGCAGCGGTTGCAGCGCGGGCAGGACGAGGACGAGCACGTCAAGCCCGGAGTGGCGCAGGAAGCCGCGACGGTCGCGGGAGAGGTGGAGGCGCGCGAAGTAGTCACCGACGAACGCGAGGTAGGTGATGACGTTGAGTGCATGGAACGTCAGGATGACATCGGTCGGCAGGCTCGGCCGGAGAATGGGTGCGGCATACGAGGCGATGAAGACGAGCGCCAGGATGCCGAGAGGGACGCGCGTCGTCTCCTGCCACTTCTCCCGCGCGCCTTCACCGGATGATGCCGGGCCGGTGCTCACCCACGGCGCGTTGCTCATGCGCCCATCGTAGCGAGGCGCGCCCTCGCGCACCGACGGCCGCCGACATACGCCCTGCGAGAAGGCGGCTCGCCTCGAGATGACGACGTCCTCGGCGTGACGGCGTGACGACGTCCGAGTAGGGCGGGCGGGGCTTGAACCCGCGACCCAGGGATTATGAGTCCCCTGCTCTGACCAGCTGAGCTACCGCCCCTCGCCCGCTCGTCGCGGGCCGCAAGAGAGTTTAACCCCCGTGACGTGGGGTTACCCACGTGGCGTCAGCCGACCAACTGTGCGGCGGCGTCCGAGTCGGATCGTCCGGTGCGCCCCGATTCGTCGATGAGTGCGGAAGCTGCGGCGACGACGTCCTGCGACATCGCCTCGACGCCGAGGTCGGCGCAGATGGTGTCGGTGGCGCCGCGCCCGCCGATGAGGAGGCGGTAGGAGCGCGCGAGGTCACGCAGCTCGTCGAGCGAGCGACGGAACGTCGTGTCACGCGTCGCAGCCATGACGACGAGATCGGGCTGCAGGATGGAGCACGCCTGCGCAAGATCAGCGACAGGCGTCTCCTGGCCGATGTAGCGAATGCGCCACCCCGAGCGCGCGAGAAGCACCCCGAGCACGAGCAGTGGAATGTCGTGCTGCTCCCCCGGCGGGCAGGCGAGGACGACGAGGGGCCCGTCACCGTCGGCCCACATGAGGCTGTAGCTGTCGAGGCGACGGCGGATGAGTTGCGTCGCGAAGTGCTCGTGCGCGACGGACACCTCACCCCGTTCCCAACGCCCGCCCAACTGCACGAGGAACGGCATGAGGCCGTCACGCAAGGCTTCCTCGAGCCGATGCGATGACAGCAGCCGATCCAGCGCGGCACTCAGGGCGAACTCGTCGAACCGGTCGACAGCGCGGTGCATCTCGTAGACGATGGCTGCGGCGTCGATACGTCGGCCGGCCGGGATCTGGGCGACGACGTTCGCGTTGACGCGGCGCGCGGCCTCCGCGATGGACACACCTTGCTCGCGTAGGCCCAGCACCGCAGAGACGCGACGGACGTCGAGTTCGCTGTAGACGCGGTAGCCGCCCGTCGTGCGCGACGGTTTGAGGATGCCGTAACGGCGCTCCCACGCGCGAAGGGTGTGAGTCGACACCCCGACGCGTTCGGCAAGTTCGCCGATCTGCAGCCCCTCGACATGCGTTGACATACGCAGAGATTAGCGACCTTGAGAACGTTAGACAAAGGTTTGTCGTCGCCTGTCACCCCGCCTTACGTTCAAAGGAACGCCGCACACAGCGAGTTCCCATTCGTCGGCGCCCGCCGCAGCTGCCGACCAGAAGGGGCCGACCATGAGCATGGCACTCGAGACCGACACATCTTTCAGTGACCTTGGCCTGAGCCTGCCCGCACTGGCCCGCCTCCGGCTGCACCAGACCTGGACGGCGCCGCTGCCTGTCAGCTCTACCCAGGCAGCTGAACTGTGGCTCGCCGACCTCGACCTGCCCGTACGCCTCTCCCGGTGGGCGCATGGCTTCCGCTCGTACGACCTCGGCGCGTTCACCGCGGATGAGTTCGCCGCGCGTAAGCGTGACGTTCTCACCGCCTGTGGCCGCACGGACGGTCGCGTCCTCATGCTCGCGCAGCCGGCCCGCGACGCCGTCGCGCCCCGTATCTACTGGGTCCTCGACGAGGACGACACCCCCGTCGCGCACATCGCCGAGATCGTCCACGACGGCGAGCGCCTCGGCATGTTCGTCACCGGCGCCGACGGCAGGCACGTCCAGGGGCGGCTCGTCATCGACGGCACCCCGACCGAGACGGTCGGGCAGCTGCGCGCCCACCTCGACGCTGACGGTGTGCGCGTCGGCCTCCAGCTCACGAGCGTCGACGGTTCCCCGGTGCTGACGATGTCGCTCACCGGTACGCTCGCGTCGGGTTCGTCGCGCGCCCTGATCCAGTCGGCGCAGCGCGCGGCAGCGTCACAACGCGTCCTCGCCGCCTGAGACACCCACAGATTCGCTTGCGACCCCGGCCACCAGGTGGAGCCGGGGTCGTGAGTCGTCAACAGCGTGAGACGAGCGCGGGTGCTGCGGGATCTGACGGGTCAGTAGATATCGACAACCTATCCACGCTCATGTGTAGCAATTAGGTCACGAATGAGCGCGGCGGCGCCGTAGCGGCCTGTGGGCGTGACTACGATCACTGCCATGACCGGAGCCACCACTGCCCCAGCGCACAGTGACATCACCGCCCAGCGAGGCGAACCCCTCGTCGTGCTCGACGGAGTGAACAAGCACTTCGGCGACCTGCACGTCCTCAAGGACATCGACCTGAGCGTCAATCGCGGTGAGGTCGTCGTCGTGCTCGGCCCCTCGGGATCCGGCAAGTCGACGCTGTGCCGCACGATCAACCGGCTCGAGACGATCGAGTCCGGAACGATCACGATCGACGGCAAGGCGCTGCCCGAGGAGGGCGCGGCGCTGGCGAAGCTGCGCGCCGACGTCGGCATGGTGTTCCAGTCGTTCAACCTGTTCGCCCACAAGACGATTCTCGACAATGTCACCCTCGGCCCCATCAAGGTCCGCAAGCAGAGCAAGGCCGACGCGGAGGCGAAGGCGATGGAGCTGCTCGAACGCGTCGGTGTCGCCCACCAGGCGAAGAAGTTCCCGGCCCAGCTCTCCGGCGGCCAGCAGCAACGCGTCGCCATCGCCCGCTCCCTCGCGATGGAACCGAAGGTGATGCTCTTCGACGAGCCGACGTCAGCGCTCGACCCCGAGATGATCAACGAGGTCCTCGACGTCATGGCGCAGCTCGCCGCCGACGGCATGACGATGATCTGCGTCACCCACGAGATGGGCTTCGCCCGCCGCGCCGCCGACCGCGTGATCTTCATGGCGGACGGCGCCATCCTCGAGCAGGCGGCCCCCGAACAGTTCTTCAGCAACCCGACGACCGATCGTGCCCGGGACTTCCTCGGCAAGATTCTCACCCACTGACGCAGGCCGTCAGCAAACCCAGGAGGAAACAGACATGAAGCGTGCCATCGCCACCGCAGGTGTCGCCGCCCTCGCCCTCGGCCTGACGGCCTGTGGCGGCAGCGACGACAAGAGCTCGTCCGGCTCGGGCGACAAGATCAAGATCGGCATCAAGTACGACCAGCCCGGCCTCGGACTCAAGGCCGGCTCGGACTACAAGGGCCTCGACGTCGACGTCGCCAAGTACGTCGCGAAGGAGATGGGCTACGGCGAGGACAAGATCGACTTCGTCGAGTCGCCCTCCAAGCAGCGTGAGAAGATGCTCGAGGCGGGCACCGTCAAGATGATCTTCGCCACGTACTCGATCACCGACAAGCGCAAGCAGCAGGTCTCCTTCGGCGGCCCCTACTTCGTCGCCGGCCAGTCGGTCCTGACGAAGGCGGACACCGACATCAAGAGCGTCAAGGACCTCGCGGGCAAGAAGGTCTGCTCCGTCACCGGCTCGACGTCGGTCGACAACCTGAAGAAGCAGCAGCCGAACATCGTCCCCCAGCAGTACGACAAGTACTCCGAGTGCGCGGACGCGCTCGCCTCCGGCGCCATCGACGCGATGACGACGGACAACACGATCCTCGCCGGCTACGCCAACCAGGATGCCTACAAGGGCAAGTTCAAGCTCGTCGGCGATGCCTTCACCGAGGAGAAGTACGGCGTCGGCCTTAAGAAGGGCGACAAGGACACCTGCGAGAAGGTCAACAAGGCCATCACGAAGATGGTCGACTCCGGTGAGTGGAAGAAGGCCGTCGAGTCGAACCTCGGCGCCGACTTCCGCTACGACACGAAGCTCAACCCGCCGAAGCCGGCAGCCTGCTCCTGATCCATGCGCGGTGACGGGCGCGGCACCCGCCGCGCCCGTCACCGTCACCCATTGAAAGGCCTTGCATGTCAACGCTTTTCAGCGATTATCATCTGCTCGACGCGTTGTGGATGACGATCAAGCTGACCCTCGTGGCCGCCGTGGGCTCCCTCGTCCTCGGCACGCTCGTCGCCGTCCTGCGCATGTCGCCGGTGCCGATGCTGCGCTTCCTCGGCACGTCCTACATCAACATCTTCCGCAACACTCCTCTGACGCTCATCATCCTGTCGTGCAACCTCGTGCTGTGGGCCAAGCTCGGCGTCGAGCTCGCGGACAGCAAGAGCCCCGACTTCTTCACGACGAACAACTTCCGCCTGGCGGTGCTCGGCCTGACGGTGTACCACGCCGCCTACGTCTGCGAGGCGCTGCGTTCCGGCGTCAACACGATCCCGCTCGGGCAGGCCGAGGCCGCGCGTTCGATCGGGCTCACGTTCAGCCAGTCACTGCGTGAGGTCATCCTGCCGCAGGCGTTCCGCGGCGCGATCGTCCCCCTCGGCAACGCGCTCATCGCGCTGACGAAGAACACCACGGTCGCCGTCGTCATCGGCGTCATGGAGATGGCCGCGATGCTGGCGAAGGTGACCGAGGACGACCCGGGCCTGCTCAACCAGGCGTTCTCCGCCTCGGCCCTCGCCTTCGTGGCACTGACCCTGCCGACGGGTCTGCTCGTCGGCTACCTCGGCAAGAAACTGGCGGTGAAGCGATGAGTAGCGGAGTTCTCTTCGACGCCCCGGGCCCGAAGGCCCGCCGGCGACACGCCGTCCTGACGGTGCTCGGCGCCCTCGTCCTTCTCGGCCTGCTGTGGCTCGTCTACCGCCGTCTCGACGACAAGGGCCAGCTCACCTCGGCCATGTGGAAGCCGTTCCTCGAGGCCTCGACGTGGCAGGACTACATCCTGCCGGGCCTGCTCGGCACGTTGAAGGCCGCCGGCACCGCCATGATCGGCGCCGCCGTCTTCGGCATCGTCTTCGCGATGGCCCGCATGTCGCATGTGCGGCCCCTGCGGTGGGTCGCCGGCGTCATCGTCGAGCTGGGCCGCGCCGTGCCCGTGTTGCTCATGATGCTGTTCGTCTACGGCTGGCTCTCGACCCGCGGTGACAACGACAACAACCCGTTCATCGCGACGGTCGTCGCCCTCGTCATCTACAACGGTGCGGTCGTCGCCGAGGTCATCCGCTCCGGCGTCGACCAGCTGCCGAACGGGCAGCGTGAGGGGGGTCTGTCCGTCGGTCTGACACAGACGCAGACCCTGCGCTCGATCCTGCTGCCGCAGGCGATCACCGCGATGATGCCGACGCTCATCAGCCAGCTCGTCGTCGTGCTCAAGGACACCGCGCTGGGGTACAACGTGCTCTACGGCGAGATGCTCTACAAGGCCAAGAACGCCGCGGTCTCGTCGGCGAACATCGTGCCGATGATCTTCGTCGTGGCGCTCATCTACATCGCGCTCAACTACACGATCTCGAAGATCGCCGTCCTCGTCGAGAAGCGCCTGCAGAACCGCGGGCAGGCAGCCGGCGCGGGCGAACACGGCGACGGGCCGGGCGCGGGCGTGACCGCCGGGGTCGCCGTCACCGGCGCCCCGGGCGTCAACTTCGGCGAGCAACACACGACCTGACGTTCGCGCACACGACGCGGGGGCCTCGACCATGATCGGTAGAGGCCCCCGCGTCGTGTTGCGTCAGGACGCGCTCAGCGGCGCACGAGCCGCCACAGCATGCGAGAACCGCCCCGTATCATGGTGATACGAGGCGGTTCTCGGTGATGCTCCCCCACTTGGACTCGAACCAAGAACCCTCCGATTAACAGTCGAATGCTCTGCCAATTGAGCTATAGGGGAATGCTCGACCCAGCGGTTCAGGCTCTCACCCGAACGTTTGGCGCGCCGTAACTATAGCAAAGGTTCGACGCGCGTTCACAATCGCAGCCTTGCGCTCGCCCGGGGCACCTATCTCAGACCGGCCTCGCGCAGCGCGTTGAGCTGCGTCTGCAACTGGAACAGGCGCGCACTCGCTGCACGGGAGGCGTCTGCGTAACCCGGCGCGTTCGGGTCGAGCCGGCGAAGCTGCCCCATGGCATCGGCGATCGCCGAGCTGAGCGCGCCCTCCTGCACGTTCTGGATGAGCGCCGCGACATAACGCTCATCCGGGCGGCCCGTCGCCTCGTCGAGTTTCGTCGGCAGGTCACGGACGACGAGCTCGTTGAGCACGTCATGCAGCTGCGGGTCGGTGCCGCGCCGCACGGCCTCGTTCCACGCCCCGATCGACGCCACGGAACCCGGTCCGCCGGCCCCGATCGCCGCCGCCAGGATGAGCTGGTGCGCCGGCGCGCTGAAGTCCCCCGGTACGAGCTGATCGAACACGGTGCCCTTCAACGACTCCGGGTACTGCAGCATCACCTGCAACAGCTGCCGCTCCCCCGCGATCGACGGATCACGCGGGTTCGGCTTCGGGATGCTCGGACGCTGCGGCTCAGCGGCCTCCGACACGCTCTGGCCCTCGCGCTGCCCACCGCCGGGGCCCGACGATGGCTGCTGAGAACCCTGCCGCGATGCGGCCGGCGACTCCTCCCGCCGCGGCGGGCGTCGCTCGCTCAGCTTGCCGCGCGGCGCGGTGCGCACGGCTGCGCTGAGCTGCTCGATCTCGACTCCGATCCACCCGGCGACCGTGCGCACGTACTCGGGCCGCAGCGTCTGGTCACGGATGCCGGCGATGATGGGGGCCACCGCGCGCATGGCGGCGACGCGCCCCTCCGCGTGGTCGAGGTCGAACCCCGCGATCGTCGTGCGCACGGCGAACTCGAACATCGGCACCGCGTCTTCGATGAGACCGCGCACCGCCTCATCGCCCTGGCGCAGGCGCAGGTCGCACGGGTCCATCCCGTCCTTCGCGACGGCGACGAACGACTGGCTCGCCCAGCGCTGATCCTCGTCGAACGCCTTCATCGCCGCCTTCTGGCCGGCGGCGTCACCGTCGAACGTGAAGATGACGCGCGCGGGGGTGCCCCCGGCCTCGTCACGCATGATGCGACGCAACGACTTGATGTGATCCACGCCGAACGCCGTGCCACACGTCGCGACGGCATTGTCGACGCCCGCGAGGTGCGCGGCCATGACGTCGGTGTAGCCCTCGACGACGACAGCGCGTCGCTCGCGCGCGATCGTCTTCTTCGCGAGGTCCAACCCGTACAGGACGTGGGTCTTCTTGTAGACCGGCGTCTCGCTCGTGTTGAGGTACTTCGCCTCGATGCGGTCGTCTTCGAAGATGCGGCGCGCGCCGAAGCCGACGGTGTCGCCCGTGATGTCGCGGATCGGCCAGACGACGCGGCCACGGAACCGGTCGTAGAGGCCCCGCGACGACTGACCGACGAGCCCGGCAGTCGTCATCTCCTCGGGGCTGAAACCCTTGGCGCGCAGGTGCGCCGTCAGCGCGTCGCCGGTGCGTGGCGCGAAGCCGACGCCGAAGTGCTGCGCGGCCTTGCCGTCGAAACCCTTGGCGCGCAGGAAATCCCGCCCGGCGCGGGCAGACGGGTCGCGAAGCAGCGCCTCGGTGTAGAACTCCTCCGCCACGCGGTGCGCCTCGACGAGCCGCATGCGCCGCCCCGGCGGCTCACGGTCGGGCCGCTCGCCCTCCTCGTAACGCAGCACCATCCCGGCCTTCGCGGCGAGGCGCTCGACGGACTCGGTGAACGACAGGTGCTCGGTCTCCATGACGAACGAGATGACGTCACCCGACTGACCGCACCCGAAACAGTGATAGACACCGACGGCGGGACGCACGGTGAAGCTCGGCGTCTTCTCGTCGTGGAACGGGCACAACCCCTTGAGCGAACCGGCGCCCGCGCGCCGCAGCGTCACGTGCTCGGAGACGACGTCCTCGATGTTGACGCGATCCTTCACGGCAGCGATGTCCTCTGCCTTGATCAGCCCCGCCACGTCACTCCTTCCCACCTCACGCGATGCCCGGCCACGGCCGGCTCGGCACGCACCGTCAGTGTAGGCGCGGCCACCGACAACCCCATCCGATCGTCACGACGGGGCGTGCGCCGCCTCCGCGAGCGCTCGCCCGTCCGTCAACGACGCGACCTGGTCGATGACGACGCGGAGCACGCCGGCATCGTCGGCCGCGGCGCGCGCGTCGTCGAGAAAAGGTACGTCCATGCGCTCGGGATCAGCGACGAGACGGGCGACGAGTGACTCGACGACCTCGCGCTGCACCCGGTGCTGCGCCTCGCGTGCCTGCGTGAACATGACGAAGTGCGCCGACATTCCCTTGAGGACCGCGACCTGTGCACGCACGTCGTCGGGCACGACGAGCACAGCGTCGTACCGCGCGAGCGGCTGGTGGCCGTACGCGGCGCGCGTGGCGTCCTCGGGTGCCGCTGCGAAACGGCCGATGAGCTTGCTCGTCATGTCCTTCAACGCCGCCAGATCGCGGCGCGAACCGACGAACGATGCCGGCAGGTCGTCGTGCAGCAGGGCGTCGAAGGCCTCCGCGAGCGCGTCATCACTCAGATCGGGCGCGTACCGGGCGCGCGCCGCGGCGATGACGCCGGCACGCTCAGCCGGCGAGCGCAACGCCCGCAACTCCAGCGCACCGGCCGCGACGGCGTCCTCGATGTCATGGACGCTGTAGGCGACGTCGTCGGCCCAGTCCATGACCTGCGCCTCGAGGCACGTGCGTGCCGGCGCCTCGGTGCGCACGAACGCGAAGACGTCCGCGTCGTCTTCGTAGACACCGAACTTCGTGGTGCCCGCCGGGCCCTCGCCACGGCGCCACGGGTACTTCGTCGCCGCATCCAGCGTCGCGCGCGTGAGATTGAGCCCGACGGAGCGCCCTCCCGAGGTGTGCCGCTTCGCCTCGAGGCGCGTCAGCAGCCGGAAGGTCTGCGCGTTGCCCTCGAACCCGCCGATGTCGGCCGCGAGCGCGTCGAGCACGCTCTCGCCGAAGTGCCCGAACGGCGGGTGGCCGATGTCGTGCGCGAGACATGCGGCGTCGACGACGTCCGAGTTGCAACCGAGCGCGTCCGCGAGTTCGCGCCCGATCTGCGCGACCTCGAGCGAGTGCGTCAACCGGTTGCGCACGAAGTCGTCCGTCCCGGCCTGCCACACCTGCGTCTTCGTCGACAGCCTCCGCAGCGAGGCGCTGTGCACGATGCGCGCTCGATCGCGCGCGAAGTCGTCACGATCACTGCGCTTGCGGGTGCGATCCTCCGCGACGAAGCGCTCCCGATCGCGCGCCGCGTACGTGCTCAGCGAAGCACCTCGAGCTGCGTGCGTAGGTCGCGTGCCCAGTCGGCGAGCCAGTCGCGCTGCATCTCGTTCCAGGCATCGGCGACGAAGTCGCTCGGGAACATGATGCTCGACTCGTCCGGCAGCGACAGCCCGATGTCGCGGCCCTCGGCGTCCGTGATGACCCGCCACTCGAGCACCGTCTCCAGGGTCAACCACTGCCCCAGCGCGAAGCCGATCATCGCGACGAACGGCGTCGGATCCTCGCGCTCGGTCTCGTCCTGCGCGATGACCCGGTCGACGTAACTCTCGTACGCCGCGTCGATCGTCGCGACGTCGGTGACGTCTATGTTCCAGCGCGCCGCGTCATCGAGCCAGCCGTCGAGAACGGTCTGCTCGGCCTCGCCGACGGGTTCGACGATGATGTCGGCCATCAGCTCGCCACCGCCGCGTAGCGCTTCGCCGCGCGGGCGCGCGCCTTGCTCGCCTCGACCTCGCGGTCCTTGGGCGGCGCGCTCGTCACGAGAGAGTCGATCAGCTCGCGCGAGGCCTGCGCGATGACGTCGACGGCGCGCTCGTAGGCGGCTTCGTTGGCGCTCGACGGCTTGGCCGAGCCGCCGATCTTGCGCACGTACTGCAGGGCTGCGGCACGCACCTCCTCGTCAGTCGCGGGGGGCGCGAAGTTGTTGAGCGGGCGGATGTTGCGGCACATGCCTAAAGCGTGCCACACGACGCCGACAACAGCCGTCGCATCGGGCGCCACGCCGGGCCCCGGCTCGCTACGCTGACAGCATGACGCACCTGCCGCACCCGCTCGTGTCAGCTCACCGACTCGCCGCACGCCTAGAAGCCGGCGAACGCTTCCACCTGCTCGACGTGCGGTGGGCGCTCGGGCAGCCCTCGATGCACGAGGCGTACCTGCACGCACACCTGCCCGGCGCCTGCTGGGTTGAGTTCGAGGACGCCCTCAGCGACGCGGTCAGCGACGACGGCGCGGGCGGGCGTCATCCGATGCCGTCGCTCGATCGGTTCCAGGACGCGATGCGCGCCGCCGGCGTCCGCAACGATGTGCCCGTCGTTGTCTACGACGCCGCGAACGGCCTCGCCGCGGCCCGCTGCTGGTGGTTGCTGCGCTATTTCGGCAAGCTCGACGTGCAGGTGCTCGACGGCGGTCTCGCCGCGTGGAAGCAGGCCGGCGGGGCGCTCGAGGGGGGCGATCCGACGCCAACGCAACGCGGTGACTTCATCGCGACGCCCCGCCACCTCACTCTCGTCGATGCCGACGGCGCGGAGGAGCTCGCCGCGCGTCACCTGCTCGTCGACGCCCGCCCCGCCGACCGCTTCGCCGGCCAGAACGAGACGATCGACCCGGTCGCCGGGCACATCCCCGGCGCCGTCAACATCCCGGCGCTGAGCAACATCGGCGCCGACGGCTGCTTTCTCACGAGCGACGACCTCGCCACGCGCTTCACCGCGCGTGGCATCCCACGTCATGAACGCGTCGGGGTCTACTGCGGCTCCGGCGTGCAGGCCGCGCATCTCGCGCTCGCGCTCGAGGTGAGCGGCGTGTTCGACGACCCGGCGGTCTACATCGGGTCGTGGTCGGACTGGATCAGCGACCCCGAACGACCCGTCGAACGCGACTGAACCGAGCCGTCGCGCCCCTCGGCGATCTCGCACCCTTCGCTGCCCCACCCGTGACAGACGCGAACGGCCGGCCCCCGCTCGTGCAGGGGCCGGCCGTTCGTCGTGTCAGCGTGGGTCAGCCGCGCTTGGGCAGACCCAGCTTCGTGTCAGCCTCGGCCTCGAGTTCGAGCGCGCGGTGGGGGTCGCTCGCAACGTCGGTGCCGAGCATCGGGATGACGCTGCGCAGCTCGTTCTCCCAACGCTCCCACTCGTCCTTGAACGACGAACGCAGGATGTCGAGCGCGATCGGGACGGCGGTCGACGCACCCGGCGACGCGCCGAGCACACCCGCGATCGTGCCGTTCGCGGAGGTGATCACCTCGGTGCCGAACTGCAGCGTGCCCTTCGTGCCCGAGCTGGGCTTGATGATCTGCGCGCGCTGGCCGGCGGTGAACAGCCTCCAGTCGTCCGAGACGGCCGTCGGCGCGAAGTCGTGCAACGCCTCGATGCGCTTGGCCTGGTTCGCGAGCAGATCCTGCGCGAGCACCTTCGTCAGGCCGAGGTTCTCGAGGCCGGCGGTCGCGATCGGCAGCACGTTGTCGGTGCGCAGCGACTGGAAGAGGTCGAGAACCGAGCCCTCCTTGAGGAACTTCGGCACGAGACCGGCGAACGGGCCGAACAGCGCGGTGCGCTGGCCGTCGATGATGCGTGCGTCGAGGTGCGGCATCGACATGGGCGGCGCGCCCTCGGCGGCCTTGCCGTACACCTTCGTCTGGTGCTTGGCGGTGACGGCCGGGTTCTCGGTCGACAGGAACGTGCCGGAGACGGGGAACAAACCGTAGCCCTTCACCTCGGGCACCCCGGCCTTGCGCAGCAGCTTGAGCGTGTAACCGCCCGCGCCGAGCATGAGCACCTTGGTGCGCACGACGCGCGTCGCGCCGTCCCGCAGGTTCTTGACGGTGACGTTCCACGAGCCGTCGGCATTGCGCTCGATGTCGGTGACCTCGTGCTTGAGCTCGAGTGCGCCGCCGCGGGCGACGAAGTCCTCGAACAGCTGACGGGTGACGGCGCCGAAGTCGACGTCGGTGCCGCTCGGGGCGTAGGTCGCGGCGATCTTCTCACCGGCCGGGCGGCCCTCGATGAGCAGCGGCGACCACTGCTCGATCTGGCCGTAGTCCTCCGAGTGCTCCATGTCGTGGAAGAACGGGTGCTCGCTCATGAGGCGGAAGCGCTCGCGCAGGAACTTCTGGTTCGCATCGCCGCGCACGAACGCCATGTGCGGCGTGTTGTTGATGAACGTCGACGGCTCACGCATCGCGCCCTCGGTGACGAGGGAACCCCAGAACGTCTTCGTCGTGAGGAACTGGCCGTTGATCGCGATGGCCTTCGAGATGTTGACGCTGCCGTCGGCCGCCTCGGGCGTGTAGTTGAGCTCGCACAGCGCGGCGTGGCCGGTGCCCGCGTTGTTCCAGCCGTTCGAGCTCTCGAGGGCGACCTCGTCGAGACGTTCGAAGACGGTGAGCGACCACTCGGGGTGCACCCGCTGGATCATGGCACCGAGCGTCGCGCTGACGATGCCGCCGCCGACGAGCAGGACGTCGACGGAATCGGATGCGCTCTTCGCGCCCTCCACGTTGTTCACCACATGCCCCTTACGCGCTGATGTGTCGTGTTGCTGGCGCGCCGCATCGCGACGCTTTGTTCTCCACGGTAGTCCTCCTGGATGCCGAGCGTGCAACGGGGCGATGAACTACCGGGGTGCTGTGATCCGTGACACGCCTGGCGTGTCAGCCTCCGGAGTTCTCCGCCTCCGCCTCGGCCACCCAGGCGGCCTGTTCGGCGGTGAGCTCCTGCGTGTCGAGCCACCCGTCGGGCAGGACGACGCGTCGCTCGCTGCCCGCGCGACCGCGCGGCCCGTCCGCCGCAGCGCCGGGCCACGGGGCGTCGAGGTCGAGCCCGGCGACGAGGTCGTCGAGCGCGGCGAGGGAGTCGACGAGCGCGAGCTGATGACGCAGCTGCGAGCCGACCGGAAAGCCCTTGAAGTACCAGGCGATGTGCTTGCGGATGTCGCGGCAGCCCTTGAGCTCGTCGTCGTGGAACTCGACGAGGTACTCCGCGTGGCGGCGCAACGTCGCGCAGACCTCACCGAGCGTCGGGTCGACGCGGGCGTCGGAACCGGCGAAGGCCGCGGCGAGGTCGGTGAACAGCCAGGGCCGTCCGAGGCAGCCGCGCCCGACGACGACGCCGTCGCAGCCTGTCTCGGCGACCATGCGCATGGCATCCTCGGCCGACCAGATGTCACCGTTTCCGAGCACCGGGATGCTCGTCACGGTCTCCTTGAGGGTGCGGATCGCCGACCAGTCCGCGTGGCCCGAGTACGCCTGTGCGGCCGTGCGGGCGTGCAGCGCGACGGCCGCGACGCCCTCACCCTCGGCGATGCGCGCCGCCTCGAGGTAGGTGAGGTGATCGGTGTCGATGCCCTTGCGCATCTTGACGGTGACGGGGATGTCGTACGGGCTCGCCTCGCGCACGACGGCGCTGACGATGCCGCGGAACAGCTCGGTCTTCCATGGCAGCGCGGAACCGCCGCCCTTGCGCGTCACCTTGGGCACCGGGCAGCCGAAGTTGAGGTCGATGTGGTCCGCACGGCCCTCCGAGGCGAGGATGCGCGCCGCCTTGCCGGCGTTGAGCGGGTCGGTGCAGTAGAGCTGGATGGAGCGCGGGTTCTCGTCGGGGTCGGTCTCGATGAGCTTCATCGTGAGCGGAACGCGCTCGACGAGGGCGCGCGAGGTGATCATCTCGCTGACGTAGAGCGACGTCGCGCCGCTCGCACCCGCGGCGACGGAGCCGTCATTGCCGTACTGACGACACAGGCGCCGGAACGCACGGTTGGTGATGCCCGCCATCGGCGCGAGTACGACGGGCGAGGTGATGGTGTGCCGTCCGATCTGCAGCGGCGGCAGCGCCGACGGGTCGCGCACGAGCGCACCCGGCGCGGGAGGGGCTTCGAGAACAGTCATCGCCTTCCAGTGTCCCACTCGCGCGCAAGGCGGGCGACTTGACGACTGAAGCGGCACCCGGCCCGCGCCCACTACCCTGGTGCCGTGTCACGCAACGAACCACGACCCGAAGTCTCCGTCAGCACGAGCCGCGCGAAGGCCATGCACGCCTCCGACCCGGCGATCGGGGCGCTGGCGCGCCTGCCGCAGTGGGTCATCCTCGCTGTCCTCGCCGTCCTCATGATCGTCGGCATCGCGGTGCGCGGCGTCGTCGGAGCCGTCGCGTTCGGCCTCGTCACCGCCTTCCTCGCCTGGCTGCTGTACCTGTCGTGGCAGCAGCTGCGCCCGCTCGACCGCCTCGCGCGCGCCGCCGTCATCGTGCTGACGCTGGGCGTGACGATCGTGCTGGCGTTCCCGAGGTAACCCCATGTTTTGACAATGATTCTCACTTTGAGTGAGAATCATTGTCATGTTCATGCGTCGCTCGTTCACCGTTGCTCTCACCGCCGCCCTGGGGCTCGGCGTCACCGCCTGCGGCTCCGAGAACGGGCGCACCGACGACGGCCGCGTCCAGACACTGGCGAGCTTCTATCCGATGCAGTACGCGCTCGAACGCATCGGCGGACCAGACGTCACCGTCAAGAACCTGACGAAGGCCGGCCAGGAGCCGCACGACGTCGAGCTCACGCCCCGCCAGGTCGCCTCCGTCGCGGACGCCCGCCTCATCGTCTACGCGAAGGGCTTCCAGGCCAGCGTCGACGACGCCGTCGCCTCGAGCGCCAAGGCCGGGCGCGCACTCGACGTCTCGCCGCAGGCCGACCTCGACCTCACAGCCGAAGAGGAGGGCCACCATGACGAGAGCGAGCACGAGCACGCTTCCCATGCCGGCGGTTCCGACCCGCACTTCTGGCTCGACCCGGTGCGCTACAAGGCCGTCGTCCAGGCGATCGGTGACCGGCTCGCCAAGGACGACCCCGAGCACGCCGACGGATACCACACGCGCACCGCGTCACTCGTCAAGGATCTCGATGCCCTCGATGCCGAGTACCGTGGCGGCCTCGCTCACTGCACGAACCGGACGATCGTGACCGGCCACGAGGCGTTCGCCTACCTCGCGGCACGATATGGGCTGACGCAGCGCGGCGCGTCGGGTGTCTCCCCCGAGGCCGAGCCGACGCCGGCGCAGCTGTCGTCGATCAGCGATTACGTGAAGAAGAACAAGGTGACGACGATCTACGCTGAGACCCTCGTCTCGCCGAAGGTGGCTCAGACCATCGCCTCCCAGACCGGCGCCCGCGTCGACGTCCTCGACCCGATCGAAGGGTTGACGGACGCGAGCAAGGGCAGCGACTACCTCGCCGTGATGAGATCCAACCTCGCCACATTGAAGAAGGGCCAGGGCTGCTCGTGAGCGTCTCCCCCATCCTGCGACTGCGCGACGCCGCGTTCGGCTACGACGGCCGCGCGGTCGTCAGCGGTGTCTCGCTCGAGGTGAACCCCGGCGAGATCATCGCGGTTCTCGGGCCGAACGGCTCCGGCAAGTCGACGCTGATGCGCGGCATCCTCGGCCTCAACGACCACGTCAGCGGGCAGGTCGAGCTGTTCGGCACGCCCGCATCTTCGTTCAAGGCGCGCACGCGCATCGGCTACGTGCCGCAGCGGCACACGCTGTCGGCGTCGGTGCGCGCGACGGTGGAAGAGGTCGTCGAGGTGGGTCGCCTGCCGCATCGGCCCTGGTACCGACGCGCGGACGCCGAGGATCGCCGGCTCGTCACCGCGGCCCTCGCCGAGGTCGGGCTCGCCGATCGCTCCCGCGACGACGTCGCCACCCTCTCCGGGGGTCAGCACCGACGCGTCCTCATCGCCCGCGCGCTGGCCGCGCAGCCCGACATCCTCGTCATGGACGAGCCGACGGCCGGCGTCGACACCGCCAGTCAGGAGGTACTCGCCGAGGTGCTCGAGCGCCTCGCCGCGAGTGGCGTGACGATGATCATCGTCACGCACGAGATCGAGGCGCTGCACGGCATCGTCACGCGCATCGTCGAGGTCGCGCACGGCGCCGTGACGTTCGACGGACCGCCCGCGCGCTACGGCGAGCGCGTCAGCGCGTCGCTCGGTGGGGTGTCGCTCGGCGGCCACGACCACCACGCCGAGGACCTGCCGCACCACGCGCCGGGCTACGCGCGCGGACCCTTCGACGACGCCAGGTTCGCGCCCGATCACGGGCGATTCAGGGAGGGGGATCGTCGTGGCTGAGTCGCTCGCTACGTGTTCTGATGGGGCGCCCGTGCGTCCCGTCGCTCCCTTCCACGCTCTGATCGGAGGCCACCGTGGGTGACCTGTTCGTCCTCGAGGCGATGCGATACGCGTTCGTCGCCGCGCTGCTCGTCGGGGCGGCCGCGCCGTCCGTCGGGGTGTTCCTCGTGCAACGACGGCTGTCGCTCATCGGTGACGGCATCGGCCACGTCGCGCTCGCCGGCGTCGCGATCGGGGTGCTCCTGCACGCCTCGCCGATCCTGACGGCGCTCATCGCGGCCGTCGTCGCGGCGTGCATCATCGAGTTCATCCGCCTGCGCGGGACGACGAACGCCGACGTCGCCCTCGCCGTCATGTTCTACGGCGGTATCGCGGCGGGCGTCGTACTGCTCTCACGCGCCGACAACGCGGGGCAGACGTCGATCAGTCAGTACCTGTTCGGCTCGATCCTCACGACGACGAGCGACCAGCTGTGGCAGTTCGGCGCGCTCGCCCTCGTCGCCGTCGGCGCGACGACGGTGCTGCGCAAGCGCCTGTTCGCCGTCGCCAACGACGAGGAGTACGCGCGGGCCGTGGGGCTGCCCGTCGTGCCGCTCAATCTGCTGCTGTCGATTCTGACGTCGGTGACGGTCGTGTTGTCGATGCGCGTCATCGGCCTGTTGCTCATCTCGGCGCTCATGATCCTGCCCAACGCGACGGGCCAGCTGATCGGTCGTAGCTTCCGTCAGACGACGGCCGCAGCCGTCGTCGTGGGCTGCCTCAGCGGTGCGCTGGGCGTCACCAGCGCGTACTACCTCGACACCCCGCCCGGCGGTACCGTCGTGCTCGCGGCGATCGCGCTGTTCCTGCTCGCGTCGTTCGTGGCGATGACCGTGCACGCCGTGCGCGCTCGTCAGGCGCGACGGGTGGCGCACCACGCGCACGAGCACCGGCAGGGCTGCGGGCACCCGTCCGTCCCTCACGGCGACCACGTCGACTACCTTCACGACGGTGAGTTCCACGCGCCGCACGGCGACCACTGGGACGCCCACCGACCCGCCGTCGAGACCTCGAAAGGCACGCATGATGCGGTGTGACAGCGCAGGACGCTTCGAGCTTCGACGAGTCTGGACGGATGTCCGATGAGTGCGCGCAAACCGACACGCCAGCAGCGCGCCGTCGCCGAGAGGCTCGACGGCTGCGGCGAGTTCTGCTCCGCGCAGGATCTGCACGCGAAGCTGCGCGCCGACGGTGAGACGATCGGCCTCGCAACGGTGTACCGCACCCTGCAGGCGCTCGCCGGGGACGGCACCGTCGACGTGCTGCGCACCGACGACGGTGAAGCCGTCTACCGCAGCTGCTCCCCCACGCACCACCATCACCTCGTGTGCCGACGGTGCGGACGCACCGTCGAGGTCGAGGGCCCGACGGTCGAACGCTGGGCCTCCGGCATCGCCGCCGAGCACGGCTTCACCGCCGTCAGCCACCAGCTCGAGATCTTCGGGCTGTGTCGCGCGTGCAGTCAGGACGCCGCCGCTGCCTCTGCTTCCGCCCCCTCTGACGCGGGGCCTTGAGTCGCCCGAAGCGTTGCGGCGGGTTCTCCCGTCAGGACCGCACCGAATGTCTCGACGGCACTGACCCTGCCGCATGGCGACGGCGCAAACACCTCACGAAGGCGCCGTCTCCACCGTGTCACGGCGGCTCTAACGCGTCACGGCGGCACTGAATACCATGACGGCACTGCCCCGGACTCCGGTCTCGAGGGGTGAATCAGGCGACGCGGCCGGCATCTGACACCACTGCGAAACTGCGTCCCTCTGTGCGCTTTTCGTCCACCTTCGTAAATCGCAGGGGGGCCGGGTCAGTCGATGAGGCCGTCGTCCTCGTAGATGCCGCCGCCGTCAGCGTCGGGGTCCCCCATGAGCAGCGGGTCGTAGGACGGCTTGGGCTTCGACGCCGCCCGAGCTGCCGCCGCAGCGTCGTCAGCAGCCTGCTGAGCGGCGACCGCGTCGACGGCTCCGCCATAGCGACGGTCGCGCCGGGCGTAGATGTCGACGGCCTCCCACAGCTTGCGACGGTCGAAGTCGGGCCACAGCGTGTCGAGGAAGACCATCTCGGCATAGGCGCTCTGCCACAGCTGGAAGTTGCTCGTCCGCTGCTCGCCGGAGCTGCGCACGAACAGGTCGACGTCCGGCAGATCCGGCGCGTAGAGGTAGCTCTGGATCGTCTTCTCCGTGATCTTCTTCGGGTTCAACCGGCCGGCCGCGACGTCGTCAGCGAGCGAGCGTGTGGCATCGACGAGCTCTGCGCGCCCGCCGTAGTTGACGCACATCTGCAGGGTGCAGACGGTGTTGTTCTTCGTCCGCTCCTGGGCGACTTCGAGCTCGCGCACGACAGAACGCCACAGCCGCGGCTTGCGCCCCGACCAGATGACGCGCACGCCCCATGAGTCGAGCAGGTCGACGCGACGACGGATCGTGTCGCGGTTGAAGCCCATGAGGAAGCGCACCTCCTCCGGCGAACGGCGCCAGTTCTCCGTCGAGAACGCGTAGGCGCTGATGTTCTTGACGCCGAGTTCGATGCAGCCGGCGACGACGTCGATCAGCATCGCCTCACCCGCCTCGTGGCCCTTCGTGCGCGGCAGACCGCGCTCGTTGGCCCAACGCCCGTTGCCGTCCATGACCATCGCGATGTGCTGCGGCACCAGCTCAGCAGGAATCGCGGGCGGCGTGGCGCCGCTGGGGTGCGGGTCGGGTGAGATCGGCACGGGCGTCGTCCTTCGGGTCGTGATTCTTGTCGTCGTGCTGCGTGACGTAGGTGTCCCGACGTCTCGGTGAGGACAGTCTCTCAGGACGCCGGGTGCGCGTCGTGCGTCGCAGGCTCGGCGGGTGTCGCGGGTGGGGTCGAGCGAGCGACGACGGTGTAGTCGCCGCGATCGACGTGCCTGAGCGAGCGCACGCCGTGTTCGAGGTGCCATTGGACGTATGCGGCGATGAGGTTGCTCGACTGTCGACGCGCGTCGTCGCTCGTCGCGGCGACGGCGTTCCAGTGGCCGCGCAGCAGGGCGTCCATGAGGACGAACGTCTCGGGCATCGGCGCGGTCGATCCGGGCGGGCGGCACTGCGGGCAGACGGCGCCACCGACGGCGAGGTTGAACGCACGCTGCGGGCCGGGGTCGCCGCAGCCGGCGCAGTCGATGAAGCTCGGCGTCCACCCGGCCGTCGCGACGGAACGCACGAGGTAGGCGTCGAGTACGAGATGCGCGGGGATCTGACGCTGCGCGAGCGCTGCGAGCGCCCCGGCGAGAAGGTTGAAGTGGGCCACGACGCGGTCGGAATCCTCGCAGAGCCGGTCTGCCGTCTCGAGCATCGCGGCACACGCGGTGTAGGAGGGATAGTCCTGCGCGATGGCGTCGCCGTAGGAGGCGAGGAGGTCGACCTGAGTGACGACGTCGAGGTTGCGCCCCTCGTGCAGCTGGATGTCGACGACCATGCCCGGCTCGAGACGCGCCCCGAACTTCGACTTCGTCTTGCGCACGCCCTTCGCGACGGCGCGCTTCTTGCCGTGATTGCGCGTCAGCATCGTGATGATGCGATCGGCCTCCCCCAGCTTGTGGGTGCGCAGCACGATGGCGGCGTCACGGTAGAGGGGAGGCATGTCTCCATTGTCTCGCGGTTGCCTGCGTCAGCGATAGCGGGCCCGCGTCTCGTCCGCTGACGGCGCAACTCGCCGGGCGGATGCGTCCCCAGGCATGCCTCAGCCGCCGACATGCGTTCTGCTCCCCCACCCCCGCCGTTTCCCCCTGCGTCCAACTGCACCCGGGCGCATCTGGGCGCAAAGGGCGGGGCTGGACGAGTCAGGACAAGAGGCGCATAATCGAACACATGTTCGCAGGTCTACAGGGGTCGCTGCTCGACCAGGTCGAGGAGGTCGGCGTGCGTCCGCTCGTAGGCGCCGTCCGTCGCACCGAGCTGACGCGCGGGGCCTGGGTCGACCTGCGCCCCGGCTTCATCACCGGCGCTGACGAGTTGTTCAGCCGCCTCATGCTCGGTGGCAGCGCGGGCGTCGACTGGCAGGGCGAGCGTCGCGTCATGTGGGACAAGGAGGTCACCACGCCCCGCTTGCTGCGCTTCTACCGCGGCGACGAACGCTGGCCCGACCCCGTGATGCGCGACGCCCAACGCGCGCTGAGCGACCATTACGCCCCCGAACTCGGCGAGCCGTTCACCACCGCCGGCATGTGCCTCTACCGTGACGGCCGTGATTCCGTCGCGTGGCACGGCGACAAGGAGGGCCGCTCGAGCACGAAGGACACGATGATCGCCATCGTCTCGATCGGCTCGCCGCGCACACTGGCGCTTCGCCCCGTCGGTGGCGGGCAGAGCCTGCGCTTCCAGATCGGCCACGGCGACCTGCTCGTCATGGGTGGCTCTTGTCAACGGACCTGGGAGCATGCCGTTCCGAAGACGACGAAGTCCGTCGGGCCTCGCATCAGCATCCAGTTCCGGCCCTACGACGTGAGATGAGATTCAACCCCGTGACGCATGCCGTCAGCCTGCAGCTGAGGGGCGTGGGACCACAGGACGCGCCCACGGCGCCCGCGCCTCGACGACCTGGGGAGCAGTAGCCATGCCCGACCCACGGCCCCGTTCTTCGACGCCCACTCTTGCGACCCGCAGTGTCGAAACCCTTGACGGCGCGCTCGACCGGATCGGGCGATCATCGTTCAGGGCGAAGTTCCATCTCAGCCCGGCCGATGCGCGGTACGCGCGCGATCGGGGGCGTCGCGAGATCGAAACCCATGCCGCGCGCTTCATCGGCGAGCGCCTCGCCGCTGCCGATCCCGACAACGACGGCCGGCAGACCCCGATGCGCGGCCATCCGGTCTTCCTGGCTCAACACGCGACGGCGACCTGTTGCCGCGGATGCCTCGCGAAGCACCACGGCATCGTCAAGCACCACCCGCTGACAGACGAGCATCAGGTCTACGTCGTCGCCGTCATCATGCGCTGGATCGAGCGAGAGTTGCGACGCCTCCCCCACGATTCCTGTCGCGCTCCGCTGCCCCCGTCCAAGCATCGGCGACCGGGCATGTCATCGGATGCGGCGCTCTTCTGAGCGATCCCCGCGGTATGTCGCACAACGCCCGTCACCCTGACACGACGAAGCGGGTGGAGCCCAGCACCTTCCCCGGTCGCTGGGTTCCACCCGCTCGTCCCATTATGCCGTGTCGCACCGAGTGCCTCATGCGTCGCGGAACACCGAAATAGTTGTGGAAGTTCGCGCTACCCAGAGCGCGAACCTCCACAACCCCTGGCCCAGCGGTCAGGCCGCAGCCGCCTCCGCGTCACGCTCGGCACGGTTGACGGCCGACAGGATCGCCATGAGCGACGCACGCACCGTCGATTCGTGGATGCCGACGCCCCACAGCACGCGGTCGCCGATGGCGCACTCGACGTACGCCGCAGCCTTCGAATCCTCGCCGGACGAGAGCGTGTGCTCCGTGTAGTCGAGCAGGCGCACGTCGACGTCAATGGTGCTCAGCGCGTCGAAGAAGGCGTCGATGGGTCCGTTACCCTCACCCGCGATCGTCACGGGCTCGCCGCGATCGAGCAGACGGACGGTGATCTTGTCGCGGCCGTCGTCCGTCGAGTCGAGCTGGCTGCCGACCGGCTTGAAACGACCCCAGGCGCGCTCGCCCTCACCGGTGCCGGGCAGGTACTCGTCGGAGAAGGTCGACCACAGCCACTGCGGCGTCACCTCGCCGCCGGCTGTGTCCGTCCACTGCTGCACGACGCCAGCGAACTCGATCTGCAGGCGGCGCGGCAGGTCGAGGTTGTACTCGCTCTTCAGCAGGTACGACACGCCACCCTTGCCGCTCTGGCTGTTGACGCGCACGACGGCCTCGTACGAGCGCCCGACGTCGTGCGGGTCGACGGGCAGATACGGCACACCCCAGACGAGCTCGTCGATCGACTTGCCCGTCTCCTTCGACTGACGCTCCATGTCGTCGAAGCCCTTCTTGATGGCGTCCTGGTGCGAACCGGAGAACGCCGTGAAGACGAGGTCGCCGCCGTACGGGTGACGTTCGCCGACGGGCAGCTGGTTGCAGTACTCGACCGTCGAACGGATCGTCTGGATGTCGGAGAAGTCGATCATCGGGTCGATGCCCTGACCGAACAGGTTCATGCCCAGGGTGACGAGGCAGACGTTGCCGGTGCGCTCACCGTTGCCGAACAGGCAGCCCTCGATGCGGTCGGCGCCCGCCATGTAGCCCAGCTCCGCAGCCGCGACACCCTCGCCGCGGTCGTTGTGCGGGTGCAGCGACAGCACGACGGACTCGCGACTGTCGAGGTGACGCGACATCCACTCGACCGAGTCGGCGTACACGTTCGGCGTCGCCATCTCGACGGTCGCCGGCAGGTTGATGATCATCTTGTGATCGGGCGTCGGCTCGATGACGCCGATGACCTCGTTGCAGATGCGCGCCGCGAATTCGAGCTCGGTGCCCGTGTACGACTCGGGCGAGTACTCGAAGTACACCTTCGTCTCGGGGATCGTCTCGGCGAGCTTCTTGCACAACCGCGCCCCCTGCAGGGCGATGTCGACGATGCCGTCCTCGTCGAGGTTGAACACCACACGACGCTGCAGCACCGACGTCGAGTTGTAGAAGTGGACGATCGCGCTCGGCGCACCCTTGATGGCGTCGAACGTCTTCTCGATGAGGTGGTCGCGGCACTGCGTCAGCACCTGGATCGTCACGTCGTCGGGGATGTGGCCGCCGTCGATCAGTTCGCGGACGAAGTTGAAGTCCGTGTCGGACGCCGACGGGAAACCGACCTCGATGTCCTTGTAGCCCATCTGCACGAGCAGCTTGAACATGCGCATCTTGCGCTCGGAATCCATCGGGTCGATGAGCGCCTGGTTGCCGTCACGCAGATCGACGGCGCACCAACGCGGCGCCTTCTCGATGATCTTGTCGGGCCACGTGCGGTCGGGCAGGTCGACCTTGATCTGCTCGTGGAAGGGAACGTACTTGCCGATCGGCATCGTCGTCGGCTGCTGAGATCCGTGCATGGGTGGTGTTCGCCTCACTGCGTTCGTTGCGGGTGCCGGCCGAGCACCATTCAACCCCGCGGTGAGGATGGCCGACTAGTTGGCCCCACCGCGGCAACGAAGAAGGAGACTCACTCCCCGAACCGTGCGCATGCCACCAAACCTAGGGGTGACGCGCCCCACACCACCACCCGCACGTCGCCGTCGTCCAGCAGGCGGACGGCGGCGGGCTGCCGCAAGCTTCCTCGCCGGCGGTGCGTCGCTACCGCGCGCTCATCCCACCACAGGATGACGACGGCGCGGCGTGAATAGCTGGGCGGGTGAACGACATCTGGAGCCGCGGGCCACGTGCGCGACGCTGGATCATGGCGGCCGAGGGGCTCCTTGCACTTGCCCTGACAGGGCTGTCGCTCAGCGTCATGTCGGGCCGCAACGGCTCCGGGTGGGGCGTGGCGGCGAACGTCGCGATCTTCATTGCGTTCCTCGTCCGCCGTCACACCCTGCGCCTGATGTTCGTCCTGGCGGCAGCAGGCGGCGCCATGCAGCTCGTCGACCCGCACGCCTTCATCATCTTCGGTGACTTTCTCTACGCCCCGATCTGCGCCGAGCTCGGCGTGCACCGCGACGCGCGCGTGCGCCGTCTCGGTCTCATCACGGGCGCGCCCTTCGTCCTGCCGCGCCTGGTCGCCATCTTCGGACGCCTGCTCGGAGCCGGTCCCGACGCGCGCATCGCACGCCGCAACGCCGTCGCCGACCCGATGCGCACGACGCGCGCCACGCTCGGCCTCGTCATCGGCGTGCTGCTCGGTTCGGTCGGCGCGCAGTCGCTCATCGGGGCCGGCAACGACGGTTTCATCTGGGGTCTGCCGTTCGAGGTGCTCGCCGTCATCGTCCGGGCCGCTCTCGCGCTGGTCCTCGTCGCGGCCCTGCCGCCCGCGCGTCGCGCCACGACGGTGACGCCCGCCGAGGCCCTGCGCGTCGCGTGACCTCCACGCTGTGCGAACGCGGCCCAGACGAGTTGAGGTCCGAAACTCTGCACTGCAGGGTTTCGGACCTCAACTCATCTCGTGAGGACTGCAATCACGCATTGCGGACCTTCAGACCTCAGGCAAGCGGTCGGCGACGAGCGCTCAGCGTCGGATGTCGGGCGCGCGGCGGATGACGAGGTACTTCTCGCTCAGTTCCTCGATGGCGAACTTGCCGATCGGGATCTCGGAGACGACGAGTTCCTCGTCGAGCGAGAACGGCGCGATCTTCGTCGTCACCTCACGCACGACCTCGCCGCCGCGGATCGTCTTGTACGTGTTGGTGATCTCGACGCGCCCGTCCTTGACCGGAACCGTCTGACGCCACCGCTCGTAGGTGTTGCGCCCCATCGTCGAACTCGCCGTGCGCACGAGCTCCTCACCCGTGTCGACGACGCCATACGCGCGGCTCATGAGGATCGGTGCGCCCTCGGGCAGCACCTGCGCCATGCGATCCCAGAACGCGAGGCGCGCGCGTCCGCCGAGGAAGTAGATGACGTTGAACAGCAGCGCGCCACCGATCTGCTCGGGCATCCACGCGTCGAGGATCGAGTTCGGCACGACGGTGGCGCGTGCACGCAGCGGGTCGCGCTCGGCGATGCGCATCATGAGCATCGAGCGCATCCACGGGTCGGGTTCGACGGCGATGATCTCGGCGTCGGGGAACTGCTCGGCGAGCGCGACCGTCGTCAGGCCCGAGCCGGGGCCGATGTCGACGAGCGGCAACTCAGGCTTGAACCCGGCTCCCTCCCAGGGAATCCCGCCGACATAGTCGGTCTCGGGGTTGATCGGCAACCGCAGCACGTCACCGAACTCGGCCCACGCCTCGTGGTCCTTCATGTGCTCACTCATACGAAAACCTCAGAGGTTGAATCCCAGCTTGCCCAGCTGCTTCGGGTCGCGCTGCCAGTCCTTCGCCACCTTGACGTGCAGGTCGAGGTAGACCCGCTGCCCAAGCAGCTTCTCGATGCCCTCGCGCGCCGTGGTGCCGACCTCGCGCAGCCGCGATCCGCCGCGGCCGATGATGATGGCCTTCTGGCTGGGACGCTCGACGAAGATGTTGACGCGCACGTCCATGAGGGGCTTGTCGTCCGGGCGATCCTCACGCGGCACCATCTCCTCGACGACGACGGCCAACGAGTGCGGCAACTCGTCACGCACGCCCTCGAGCGCGGCCTCGCGGATGAGTTCGGCGATCATGACGGTGTCCGACTCGTCGGTCAGCACGTCGTCGGGGTACAGCTGCGGCGACTCGGGCAGGTAACCCAGCAGCACGTTCGCCACATCATCGACCTGCTTGCCCGAAACCGCCGAACACGGAACGATCGCGGCCCACTCCCCGAGACGGTCGACCTCGATGAGGTGCTCGGCGAGTCGCTCCCGATCGACGGTGTCGGTCTTCGTCACGAGCGCGACGACGGGCCGCTTGCGCACGCGCTGCAGCTCGGCGAGGTCCTTCGCGATGAACTGATCGCCCGGGCCGATCTTCTGGTCGGCGGGCAGGCAGAACCCGATGACGTCGACGTCGAGCAGCGTCTCGCGCACGACGTCGTTGAGGCGCTCACCGAGCAGGGTGCGCGGCTTGTGCAGGCCGGGGGTGTCGACGAGGACGATCTGGCCGTCGGGGCGCGTCACGATCCCACGGATCGTGTGACGCGTCGTCTGCGGCTTGCTCGAGGTGATCGCCACCTTGTCGCCGACGAGCGCGTTCGTCAGCGTCGACTTGCCCGCGTTGGGCCGCCCGACGAGGCAGGCGAAACCGGCGCGGTAGATCTCGCCGTCGTGGGTCGTGTCGTGCTCGGTCATCGATCCGTCTCCTCGCCGCGCGTCTCGGCGCTGCGCTCGTCCCCACGCCCGTCCGGGTCGGTGGGATCTTCGGGTTCCACACGCTCGACGATCAACGTCGCGAGCTGGTGGCGTCGTCCTGCCATCTTCTCAGCCGTGAGGCGCAGCCCGTCGATCTCGCCGCTCGCGCCGACGAGCGGCACGCGCCCGACGAGCTTCGCGAGCAGACCACCGACGGTGTCGATGTCGTCCTCGTCGATGCTGACGCCGTACATCTCGCTCAGGTCGTCGATCGACATGCGGGCCGGAACGCGCGTGCGGCCGTCCCCCAGTTCCTCGACGCCGGGCGTCACGCGGTCGTACTCGTCGTCGATCTCGCCGACGATCTCCTCGACGATGTCCTCCATCGTCACGATGCCGGCGGTGCCGCCGTACTCGTCGATGACGACGGCGAAGTGGACGCGGTCGCGTTGCATCTCCTTGAGCAACGAGTCGACGGGCTTCGACTCGGGCACGAACGCGAGGTCGCGCATCACCTCGGAGATGGCGATGGTGTCCGCGTCGCCGGTGAGCGTGCGCCGCACGACGTCCTTGAAGTACAGCAGGCCGACGAGGTCGTCGGAGTTCTCGCCGATGACGGGCACGCGCGAGTAGCCGGAGCGCACGAACAGGTTCATCGCCTGGTGCAGGCTCTTGTAGCCGTCGATCGTGATCATGTCGGTGCGTGGCACCATGACCTCGCGCACGATCGTGTCGCCGAGCTCGAACACGCTGTGGATCATTCGCCGCTCGTCGGCCTCGATGAGGTCGGAATCCTCGGCGAGGTCGACGAACTCGCGCAACTCCGCCTCGGAGTCGAATGGGCCGTCCTTGTAGCCCTCACCCGGGGTGACCGCGTTGCCCAGCGTCACGAGCAGCCGCGCGAGCGGTGAGAGCACCGTGAGCGCGACCAGGACGGGCCGCGCCGTCGCGAGCGCCACCTTGTCGGCGTGCTGGTGGCCCAGCGTGCGCGGCGAGACGCCGACGAGCACGAACGAGGCGATCGCCATGACGGCGACGGCCGTCGCGAGGCTCGGCCAGAATGCGCCGTCGAACGCGCGTGTCGCGGCGACGGTGACGAGGACGGCGGCCGTCATCTCGGCGCCGACGCGCAGGAACGTCAGCACCATGAGCGCCGTCGCGTGGTTGTCGACGATGCGTCCGAGCGCCGAGGCGCCTGCGTGGCCCTCCTCGGCGAGCGCGACCACGCGGTGGCGCGTCACGCGCCCGAGCGCCGATTCGACGAGGGCGAAGACGAAGCCCATGACCACGCTGACGAGCGCGGCGATCAGCACGATGGTCACGTGCGGTTCACTCCCAAGGTCTGCGGGGTCACTCGCGCCCGGACGGCGGCGCGATGCGGATGGTGCCCGCCTCCGTGCTGCGCCCGCGGCTCGCGAGGTAGGTGAGCAGGATCGTGCGCTGCAGTTCGAACATCTCGACGCGCTCGTCCGGTTCGGCGTGGTCGTAGCCGAGCAGGTGCAGCACACCGTGGACGGTGAGCAGCAGCAGCTCCTCCATCGTGTCGTGACCGGCTGCGGCCGCCTGCGCGGCGGCGACGCTCGGGCACAGGACGATGTCGCCGAGCATGCCCTCCTGGGACGGCTCGCGCTCGCTGCCGGGCGTCAGCTCGTCCATCGGGAAGCTCATGACGTCCGTCGGGCCCGGCAGATCCATCCACTGCACGTGCAGCGTCTCCATCGCTGCCTCGTCGATGATGCGGATGCTCAGCTCGACGTTGGGGTGGACGAACATCGCGTCCATCGCATAGCGCGCGCAGTCGTGGATCTCGTCGAGCTCGACGTCGACGTCGGTCTCGTTGGCGATGTCGATCGTCATGCCGGCTGCCCCTCGCCGCCGGCGCGCGCCTCGCGGCGCTTCTTCGCCTCGGCGCGGCGACGCTCGGCTGCCGCGTCGTAGCGGCCGTAGGCGTCGACGATGTCGGAGACGAGGCGGTGACGCACGACGTCGCTCGAGTCGAGGTGGGCGAAGTGGACGTCGTCGATTCCGGTGAGCACGTCCTCGATGACCCGCAGGCCCGACGTCGTGCCACCCGGCAGGTCGACCTGCGTGACGTCACCCGTCACGACGATCTTCGAACCGAAGCCGAGGCGCGTGAGGAACATGCGCATCTGCTCGCTGCTCGTGTTCTGCGCCTCGTCGAGAATGATGAACGAGTCATTGAGCGTGCGCCCGCGCATGTACGCGAGCGGCGCGACCTCGATCGTGCCTGCGGCCATGAGCTTCGGGATCGAGTCGGGGTCGATCATGTCGTGCAGCGCGTCGTATAGCGGACGCAGATACGGGTCGATCTTGTCGTTGAGCGTGCCGGGCAGGAAGCCGAGGCGTTCACCGGCCTCGACGGCAGGGCGCGTCAGGATGATGCGGTTGACCTGCTTGGCCTGCAGCGCGGCGACCGCCTTCGCCATCGCCAGATACGTCTTGCCCGTACCGGCCAGGCCGATGCCGAAGACGATCGTGTTGCGGTCGATCGCGTCGACGTACTCCTTCTGCCCCAGCGTCTTCGGACGGATCGTGCGCCCGCGGCTGGAGATGATGTTCGTCGTCAGCACGTCGGCGGGGCGCTGCGCGTTCTTGCCGCGCAGCATGCCGATGGAGCGCTCGACGGCGTCACGGTTGATCTGGTGGCCCGCGTCGATCATCGTGAGCAGCTCACCGACGAGGGTCTCGACGATCGCCGCGTCCTCGCGCGGGCCGTCGATCGTCAGCTCGTTGCCGCGCGCAAAGACGAACAGGCGCGGGAAGGCGCGCTCGATCGTGCGCATCAGCTGATCCTGCGGCCCGAGCAACTGCACCATCACGACGTCGGGCGGGATGACGATGCGCGTCTGCTGCGAGGCAGCCTGGCCGTCAGGGTCGTGAGGGGTGCGCTCGGAGGGCGCGGAAGCGTCAGTCATCGTGTCTCCAGTCTAATGGTCGCTCGGGCGCTCAGACCCAGCGCGAGCGCGCGAGCAGGGCGGCGAGCGCCGCCGGGCCGGCCGACGACGAACGCAGCACGGTGGCGCCCATCCGCACCGGCGTCGCACCGGCCGCGACGAACGCGTCGAGCTCGGCGGGCGTGATGCCGCCCTCGGGGCCGACGACGAGCATCACGTCGCCGGCCGACGGCAGCTCGACCTGCGCCAGACTCGCCTCTGCGTCCTCGTGCAGGACGAGCGCGAGGCCGCCCTCCGCGACGGTGGCCGAGATCGCCTGCGCCGCAGCGTTCTTCGTCACGAGGTCACTGATGCGCGGGGGCGTCGCCCGTCGTGATTGTTTCGTGGCCGCCTCGGCCTGCGCCACCCATTTACGGCGGGCCTTCTCGGCGCGCTCACCCTTCCACTGCACGATGGAACGCTCCGCCTGCCACGGCACGACGGCATCGACGCCGAGCTCCGTCGACGCCTCCACCGCCTGCAGGTCGCGATCGCCCTTCGCGAGCGCCTGGACGAGCGTGAACGTCACCGCCGGCGGCGTCTCGCGCGTCACCTCCCGCACGTGCGCCGTCAGCTCGCCTTTCGTCGTCGCTGCGACCACGGCGTGCGCGACGAGGCCCTCGCCGTCGGCGAGCAGGATCTGCTCACCGACACCCATCCGCTTGACGGTGACGGCGTGGCGTCCCTCGTCACCCGCGAGCACGACCGGTGCACCCGGCGCCATGTCGTCGGACAGAGCGCCGGGTGCGACGAAGTAGAGGTGCGCGGTCACGCCTCAGCCCTTCCAGGCCTGACGCAGCTTGCCGAGCAGGCCCTGGTTGACGGGCTGGAACTTCGGCGCCGGCGAGTCCTCTCCGCGCGACTCGGCGAACTGACGCAGCAGGTCGGCCTGCTCGGCCGTCAGCTTGCTCGGGGTGCGCACGTTGGCGTGCACGAGCAGGTCGCCGCGGTTGTCGGTGCGCAGCCGGGTGACGCCGAGGCCCTTGAGGGTGATGACGTCGCCGGGCTGCGTGCCGGCCTTTATGTCGATGTCGCGCGAGCCGTCGAGCGTCTCGAACGGCACCGTGGCGCCGAGCGCCGCGGCCGACATCGGCAGCTCGAGCGAGCAGTGCAGATCGTCGCCCTGACGCTGGAACATCGGGTGCTTCTCGACGCGTACCTCGACGTACAGGTCACCGGCGGGGCCGCCGCCGGGGCCGACCTCGCCTTCACCGCGCAGCTGGATGCGCGTGCCGGTGTCGACGCCGGCGGGCACCTTGATCGTGATGGTGCGCGTGTCGCGCTTGCGGCCGTTGCCGTCGCACTCGAAGCACGGGCTGTCGATGATGTCGCCGTACCCCTGGCACGCGGTGCACGGACGCGACGTCAACACCTGGCCGAGGAAGCTGCGCTGCACCTGCTGCGTCTGCCCCGCACCGCCACACACGTCACACGTGTGCTTGCCCGTGCCGGGACGCGAACCGTCGCCATGACAGGTCGAGCAGACGACGGCCGTGTCGAACGTCAGCTCCTGCTCGCCGCCGAAGACGGCCGTGGCGAGTTGGATGTCGAGCGGCAGCAACGCGTCCTGGCCGTGCTGGACACGGCTGCGCGGGCCGCCGCCTCCCCCTGCGGCACCCCCCGTGAAGAACGCGTCCATGATGTCGCTGAAGCTGAACCCGGCGCCACCGAACCCGGCCCCGGCGCCACCGCCGGGCGCGTATGGGTCCACGCCCTGGTCGTAGGCCGCCTTCTTCTGCGGATCGCCGAGCACGTCGTAGGCCTGCCCGACGCGCTTGAACTCCTCGGCCGCCTCCGGGGAGGGGTTGACGTCGGGGTGCAGCTTGCGGGCCTTCTTGCGGTAGGCGCGCTTGATCTCCTCGACGGAGGCCTCACGCGTGACACCGAGTTCGGCGTAGTAGTCGTTCACGAGCATCCTTGCTTTCGACGGGTGAAGATTTCGTCACTCATGTGGTCGTGGTGCGCCCGAGCCATCACTGCTCGAGAAGTTCGGAGACGTAGCGGGCGACCGCTCGCACGTTCGCCATCGTCTGCGGATAGTCCATGCGGGTCGGGCCGAGCACACCGAGCGTCGCGACCGCGTCGCTGCCGTAGGCCGTCGTCACGAGCGAGGTCGACTCGAGGCCTGCGAAGTCGTTCTCGGCGCCGATGCGAACGGTCACCTCGTGCGTCGGATCGTCGTCGCGTGTGCTGATGAGGCGCATGAGGACGACGTGCTCCTCCAGCGCCTCGAGAACACGGCTGACGCTGAGGCCCGCGTCGTCGCGCAGCCCCGCACGCGCAAGGTTCGCCGTCCCCGCGAGCACGACACGCTCCTCCCGGTCCTCGGCGAACACCGCGGCGATCGTCGCGACGATCGTGTCGACGTCCGCACGCTGCCCCGGCTCGAACTCCGCGCCCAGCTCGGTCATGGCCGCGGCGGCCTCGGTGAGCAACCGCGCGCCGGAGACCTCGTTGACGCGCGCTCGCAGCGTCTGGACGAGGCGTTCGTCGTCGGCGGAGGCGACGGAGACGAGACGCTGCTCGATGCGGCCTGAGTCGAGGATGACGACGAGCGACAGGCGCCCCTCGGCGACCGGCACGAGCTCGATGTGCCGCACCCGTGAGCGCCGCAGCGACGGGTACTGCATGACGGCGGCCTGGTTCGTCAGCATCGCGAGCAGCCGGGCGGTGCGCTCGACGATGTCGTCGAGGTCGACGCTCTGACGCAAGAACGTCTCGATCGCGCGACGCTGTGTCGCGCTCAGCGGCCGCACCTGGCTGAGGCGGTCGACGAAGATGCGGTAGCCGGCATCGGTCGGCACGCGACCGGCCGAGGTGTGCGGCGCGGAGATGAGACCGGCGTCCTCGAGGGCGGCCATGTCATTGCGGATCGTCGCGGCGGAGACGCCGAGCTGATGACGTTCGAGCAACGCCTTCGAACCAACCGGTTCGGACGTCGCGACGTAGTCCTGCACGATGGCGCGCAGCACCTCGAGCCGCCGTTCGTCGCTCATGCGCTCACCTCCCGCGCCTCGATACCGTCCTTCGATCTGCAGTCCGTCCAAGGTTGGCACTCACGCCGAGCGAGTGCCAAATCATGCGGGGTGTGTTCGCCCACAGCGTCGCGGGCGATTCCCTCGCGCCGTCGTCCATCGTCCGTCGGTCGGCAGGCGCACTCTCCCCAGCCCTCGGCGACGCCGCGACGGGCGCCTGGCTGCGTCCGCGGCCATCGTTCTCGGCGCGCCTCGACGGCGGTTGTCGGTGGGCGGTTCTACCCTGATCGCCATGACCGACCGTTACGGCTCCGACGTCCTCTCCGGTGATTGGCGCGCGCCTCGACGCGGGCGTTCGCGCGAGGTGCCCGCTGAGCTCGACGTCGTCGTCGAGGACGCGCAGAGCGGGTACGTCGGCGCCGTCGTGCGCGTCGAGAAGTCGGGCGGGCAGCACGTCGTGTTCCTCGAGGACCGCTTCGGCAAGGCCCGCGGGTTTCCGCTCGGCGCCGGCTTCCTCATCGACGGCGAACCCGTGACGCTCGTCGCGCCCCGTCCCGCCGACGCCGCACGTCTCGACGAGCACCAGGCGCGGGCCGGGCGGACGGCGTCCGGTTCGCTCGCCGTCCCGGGGGCGAAGGCGCGCGTCGCGCTGGGTTCGCGCATCTTCGTCGAGGGTCGGCACGACGCCGAACTCGTCGAGAAGGTGTGGGGTGACGACCTGCGCATCGAGGGCGTCGTCGTCGAATACCTCGAGGGCGTCGACGATCTCGCGGCCGTCATCGGTGACTTCCGACCCGAGAAGGGACGCCGCCTCGGCATCCTCGTCGACCACCTCGTGCCCGGCACGAAGGAGGCACGAATCGTCGAGAAGGCACGCGCCCTGCCGCAGGCGCGCAACCACGTTCTCATCGTCGGCCACCCCTACGTCGACGTGTGGCAGTCCGTACGACCCGAGCGGCTCGGCTGGTCGAAGTGGCCCGTCATCCCCAAGGGGCAGTCGTGGAAGCACGGCATCCTCGCCGAGCTCGGCTGGCCGCACACGACACAGGCGGACGTCGCGCGCGGATGGAAGCAGATCCTCGGCACCGTGCGCACCTACGCCGACCTGCAACCCGAACTGCTCGGACGCGTCGAGGAGCTCATCGACTTCGTCACCGACCCCGCGCAGCAGTGAGACGCCGGGATGTCGCGGCGTGCGCCGACGTCATCCCCGGGATGGACGCCGGGGCCCGCGAATGTCGATCCCGCGGGGGATGCGCTGGGGACGCAGACACGGAATCATGGTGAGTGAACGAGAGCTTCACCCTTGGACACCAGGAGACGTCGTGAGCAACCCCCAGCAGTACCCCTACCCCGACGAGCGCACGCAGGGCCAAGGAGCCGGACGGCGGGCCAGCCCTGCGTACGGCGCCGAGCCGCCCGTCACCGGCCAGGGCCACCTCAGCGATGACGAGCGCGCCGCCTCGATCGTCGCGCACCTGTCGGCGCCGGCCGCGGCGATCCTGTCCGCGGGGTGGGTGAGCTTCCTCGGACCGCTCATCGTGTGGTTCATCTACAAGAACCGGTCCGTCGCGGTGCGCCGCGCAGCGGCCGGGGCGTTCAACTTCAACGTCGCGTTCTCGATCCTCTACATCGTCGGCTGGATTCTCGTGTTCACCGTCATCGGTCTGCCCGTCGCACTGGTCCTGTGGCTCGTCATCTTCGTCGTCGCCGCGTGGTGCCACATCAAGGGTGCGCTGCGCTCGGCGCGTGGCGAGAGCTACGACTATCCGTTTCAGATCCGCATCCTGAGCTGACGCGGCTCACCTCGCGCGACGCGCCGCACGCCTGCACCACACTCCACCTGAGCGCTGGGCGCGGCCTCCACCCCTGACGACGCTCACTCGGCACCCGGTGCCGCGGCGCTTCGTCCTATCCGATTTCAGAAAAGAATCACGATCCCTGCCCCAGGGCCTGCTTGGCGGCGAACGCGGTCGCGGCGCCGATGACGACACCGACGAGGATGGCGTAGGCCGCCGCCACCATGTCCGCGAGCGCCTCGACGCCGCTGTTGTCGTCCCTGGTCTCGAGCAGCTGCGTCGCGAAGAGGAAGATGGGGCGACGACACCGTCGTGGTGACCTCTCTCGGTGTTGAGCTGGTTGCGGATGCTCATCGGGATGCGCCGGTCGCTCAGCACGCGTCCAGCGCTCCAGGCGCGCCGAGAACAGCGTGATGAGCATGGTCATCGACAGGATGACGACGCCGGCGAGCTTCATGCCTGTGTGGCCTTCTGGTCGGTGGACGTCGCGGCGCCCGCCACGGTCTGCACGAAGGCGTGCCCCTCGCGCTCCTAGTACACGTCGCGCAGGTGCAGGATCAGCGCGAACTCGTCGAGGATGAGCGAGGCGCCCGCGCCGATGAGGATCGCCCCCAGCACGCGGAAAACCGAGCTCTCGGCCGCCGTGTTCATGACCGCGCCGGCCAGCAGCGCGAAGATGCCGTAGACGGCGTGGTGGGCGTGGACGCCGCCCTCGGAGACGTTGTCCTTGGACGGACCCTTGCCGGCGCGGATGAGGCGCGTCACGAGAAAGGTGACGACGAAGGAGATGAAGACGAACAGGAGCGGCAGCGTCGTCGTCGAGCAGTCGGAGGCGTTCATCGGCGACCCTTCGGTCGTCAGGGTCGGCGCAGGCGGGCACGCAGGGGCCCGGGGATCGCCCCTGAGGCTAGGCCAGCCCCGGGAGGTGGGCGTCTCGGTGCGCGCGGCTCAGATCGCGAGCAGCGCCCGCACGACGGTGTCGGTGAGCAGGCGACCACGTAGCGTCAGGCGAACTCGTTTGTCGCGCACCGCTGACGGGCCGTCGATCAGCCCCGAGGCGACGAGGCCGGCGACAGCGCGTCGCCCGTCGTCCTCGAGCATGTCGAGAGGAAGTCCCTCGGCGAGGCGCACCTGGAGCAGGACGCGTTCCTCATAGCGCTGACGCTCGTCGAGCAGTTCGCGTGCCAGCGCCGGCGAGAGCCCCGCGTTGACGCGTTGGGCGTAGGCGCGCGGATGCTTGACGTTCCACCAGCGCACCCCGCCAACGTGGCTGTGCGCGCCGGGGCCGACGCCCCACCACGGCTCGTCGCGCCAGTACGCGAGGTTGTGGCGGCACTGCGTCTGCGGCGAGCGCGCCCAGTTCGACACCTCGTACCAGTCGTACCCGGCATCCGCGAGCAAGGCGTCGGCGAGCTCGTACTTGTCGGCCTCGTCGTCGTCATCGGGCAGGGGCAGCTCGCCGCGACGCACCTGCGCCCCCATCTTCGTGCCCTCCTCGACGACGAGGGCGTAGGCGCTGATGTGGTCGGGCTCCAGCGCGATCGCCGCGTCGAGCGAGGTGCGCCAGTCGTCGAGACTCTCACCCGGCGCGCCGTAGATGAGGTCGATGCTGACCTGCAGCGCGACGTCCTTCGCGGCGCGCACGGCGCGTTCGACGTTGGCCGGGTCGTGCGTCCGTTCGAGCGTCGCGAGCACGTGCGGGACGGCCGACTGCATGCCGATGCTGACGCGCGTGAAACCACCGTCGGCGAGGGTGCGCAGGTAGGTCTCGTCGACCGAATCGGGGTTGGCCTCCGTCGTGATCTCACACCCCTCGGCGAGGCCGAACACATCGCGCGCCCTCGCGAGGATGCGGACGAGGTCGTCGGCGGGCACCATCGTCGGGGTGCCGCCGCCGATGAAGACGGTCTCGATGACGGGGACGCCACCCGGCGCCTCGCCCAGTTCGCGTGCCGCGAGATCGAGCTCCCGCAGCGCAGCGTCCGCGTACGTGCTGACGCTCGCGCCCGGCTCACCGAGCTCGGTGAGCGTGTAGGTGTTGAAGTCGCAGTAACCGCAGCGCGTCACGCAGAACGGCACGTGGACGTAGAGCCCGAACGCCCCGCCCGCCAGCGTCGCGAGCGCAGCGGACGGGAGAGCACCGTCGTCAGGGGCGGGGATTCCGTCGGGCATCTGCGGCATCTGGTCATTGTCGCACCGCTCGGCGTCGCACCGTTGCCGTCCATCCCCGCCGCGCCCAGCTCCTCGCCGCGTTCAGGCGTGACGCAGAGCGCGCTGGTGACACACCGCGAGCAGCGAGCTGATCGCGCAGACGCTCCAGGTGCCGAGCAGGAAGAGGTACAGCGCGCCGCCGGCCCACGTGAAGATCGCGTGGTGCGAGCTGCGCCCCAGCATCGTCGAGCCGAGCACGAGCGTGCCGACGGGGAACGTCATGCCCCACCAGCCTGGGCTGAACGGCATGCGGTTCGTGAAGCCACGCATCGTCATGGCGAGCGCCCAGGCGACGAGCGGCACCCCGATCGTCAGCATGACGTAGCCGTAGACGTGCCCGGCCTGGGTCGCCGTCGTCGCGAAAGGGCCCTGCAGCATCGACGCCGACTGCCTCGCGATGGCCTGCGCAGCCGCCGTCGACTGCCCGACGACGCCGAGCGGCAGCCACGCGGTGATCGACGCGGCGAGCGGCAGCGGCTCGACGAGCCAGTGGTGGCGGTAAGCGATCGCAAAGATGATGATCCCGAGCACGAGCGCGACGAAGAAGCAGGCCGCGCTCGCGAGCAGCACCCACACGCGCGCCTGCGGGTCGCTCAGCCAACCGACGATGCCGGCGCCGGCGGTCGCCGAGACCATCGGCGGCACGACCGCCAAACCCCACGCGGTCGTCGGTGTGCTCGGGTCGGCGACGAGCAGACGGGCCGGCACGGCGACGGCGGTGGCCAGGCCGATGACGGTGCCGACGACCCACAGGACGAGGTCGGCCCGCCAGGCTGCGTCCCTCAGGGCTGCGGAGATTGTCGGGAGCACCGCCGATGTCGCCGAACCGACGGCGAGGACGCCCATCGACACCATGCCCCACTGCGCCATCGCGACGGGGTTCGCGATGCTCGCACGCAACGCGTCGCGGTCACGAGCGATACGGACGACGAACGCGGCGGTGAGGGCGACGAGCAACGAACAGGCGATGAGCCAGAACGCCATGGCGAGCAGGTGACCGAACGGGATGACGTCGGTGCGCAGTTCGCTCAGCGTCGCCAGGATGGCGCTGCCCATGACGCTGCCGTACCAAGCCGGCGACGCCGCGGGCACCGTCGTGTTCGCGAAGAACGAGCCGGCGGTGCGGTGAGGCAAGACGCCGGTGGCGGTGGCTGTGCTCATGGGTTCCATGCTCCCGCCGTGTCGGCTCGCCCGGTAGCCCTATATCCGGCATGGGGGTATGCGCTTCGCATATAGGCTGGGGTGGTGACGACCTGGCCCGACCTCGCGACGCTCGAACTGCTCGTGGCACTCGCCGATGAGGGCTCGCTCAGTGCGGCCGCCCGACGCTGCGGGGTGGCGCAACCCAACGCGAGTCGCAGCATCGCCCGGCTGGAGCGCAGGCTCGGCCTGTCGCTCATCCATCGCGCGACGACCGGTGCCCGCGTCACGACCGACGGCCTGCTCGTCGTCGAATGGGCGCGCGCGACGCTCGAAGCGGCGCACGCCCTCGAGACGGGAGCCGCGGCACTGCGCGCTCGTACGCAGGCGCCGCTCGTCGTCATGGCGAGCCAGACGGTCGCCGAACACCTGTTACCGGGATGGATCGCGGCGTGGCAGCACGCCGCGGGTGGCGCGGGCGCCGGTGGCGCTTCCCCCCACGACCCATCGCTTGGCGAGACGCGCGGCATCTCGGTAGCCGTCGGTAACACGACGGAGGTGCTCGCCGCGGCACGCGGCGGTGAGGTGGATCTGGCGTTCATCGAGGGCCCCGGCGCTCCGCGCGGGTTGAACTCCGTCGTCGTCGCGCATGACGACCTCGTGCTCGTCGTCGCGCCGCAGCATCCGTGGGCCACGCGCTCACGTGTCCGCGCCGAGGAACTGGCGGCCACACCGCTCGTCGCGCGCGAGTCGGGCTCGGGCACGCGGGTGGCCCTGCGCCGCGCCCTCGCGCCGCTCGATGTCGCTCCCCCGGCGCTCGAGCTGGCGAGCAACGCCGCCGTGCGGGTCTCCGCCGCGGCCGGGACGGCTCCCGCCGTCCTCAGCCGACTCGCTGTCGACGACGCGCTGCGTGCGGGCACCCTCGTCGAGGTCGGCGTCGACGGCGTCGACCTCACCCGCAACCTGAGGGCCGTCTGGGCCGGCCCACGGCGGTTGACGAACCCCGCCGCCGCGGCGCTTTTGGCCACGGCGGCGGGGTGAACGTCACTTCTTCTTCTTGGCCGAGACGTAGATCGGGATGATGCCCTCGACGGCGACCGTGCCGTCCTTGACGAGGCGCCCCGTCACCTTGACGTCGACCTGGAACGGCGGCTCCTTGTCCCAGTCCTCCGGCGTCGTCTCGGCGACGCACTCGATGTCGCCGGGCGTCTTCGCGACGTAGTCGAGCGTGATGCCCTTGGGGATCCAGCGCATGTCGTCGGGCGTCGTCGCCTCCGCGAGCAGCCCCATGGCGCACTCCATGCCGTTGGCGATGGCGATGGCGTGCACGGTGCCGATGTGGTTCTGCACGCCCCACCACTTCTTGATCTTCACGACGCCGCGGTGCGGCTCCATCGTCTGGATCATCGGGGCGACCGTGCGGAAGTAGGGCGCCTTGAGCGCGAACGCGGCCGAGAACGCTGCGCGACCCGCCTTGTCGTTCTTCGCGGTGAGCTTCTTGTACATGCCGTAGACCTGATTCATGGCGCCAAGGTTACCCGCGAGTATCGGCGTTCGCGCCCGATCAGCCGCCCCGGGGACACCGACCCCGACGCCGTGGGGGCTGCGCGGCACCGCTCAGTTGGCTCGCTTCACCTCGAGGTCGCGCACGATGCGCTCGACCTTGAGACCCTTCGTCTCGAAGCGGGTCGTCGTGCGGCCCTCGAAGCGCGGCGCGAACCCTCCGCGCGCGCCCTCGGGATCGACGTGGCCGTCCCCGGCGTCCGCGAGGCGCCCGGTCCACGGGTTGGTGAAGCGCGGCGACGCCTCGACGACGTCACGCATGTGCCAGGCGTAGTCGGCCCAGTCGGTCGCGAGGCGCCAGGTGCCGCCGGGCACGAGGACGTCGGCGACGACGTCGGCGAAGCCGAGCTGCACGAGACGACGCTTGTGGTGCTTCGTCTTCGGCCACGGGTCGGGGAAGAACGTCCACACCTCGTCGACACTGCCCGGCGCGAAGAGCCGATCGAGCGCTTCGGAGGCATCGATCTCGATGAGACGCACGTTCGTCACGCCCGCCTGGACGGCCTTCGAGATCGTCTGCGCGATGCCGGGACGCCACACCTCCAGAGCGATGAAATCCGTCTCGGGGTGCTCGAGCGCTGCATGGACGATCTGATCCCCCGCGCCCGAACCGATCTCGACGACGAGCTTGGCCCGGCGTCCGAACACCTCGGCGATGTCGAGACGGAAACCGTCGACGGGCTCGGTCGTCCCCGGCTTGCGGGGAACGTCGAGGACGTACTGCTCACCGTTGTCACTCAGCGCACGATGGTGACGCTCCGGCATCCGGCCGCCGCGGCGCGTGAACGAGCGCGTGCGTGCGAGCGGGCGCGGCCCGACCTGCGGGTGCTCCCCCGCGCCCTCCGACGGCTGGCCGGACGTCGCACCCGGAACGTAACCGGGCTTGCTCACTTCTTCTTCTCCGCCGACTCGCCCTGGCTGAGCGCGGCGATGAAGGCCTCCTGCGGCACCTCGACGGAACCGACCATCTTCATGCGCTTCTTGCCCTCCTTCTGCTTCTCGAGCAGCTTGCGCTTGCGGCTGATGTCGCCGCCGTAGCACTTGGCGAGCACGTCCTTGCGGATGGCGCGGATGTTCTCACGGGCGATGACGCGCGTGCCGATGGCCGCCTGGATCGGCACCTCGAACTGCTGACGCGGGATGAGCTCCTTGAGCTTCGTCGCCATCATCGTGCCGTAGGCGTACGCCTTGTCGCGGTGCACGATGGCGCTGAACGCGTCGACGGTGTCGCCCTGCAGCAGGATGTCGACCTTGACGAGGTTGGCGCTCTGCTCCCCCGCTGGTTCGTAGTCGAGCGAGGCGTATCCGCGCGTCTTCGACTTGAGGGCGTCGAAGAAGTCGAACACGATCTCCGCGAGCGGCAGCGTGTAGCGCATCTCGACGCGCTCCTCGGACAGGTAGTCCATGCCGAGCAGGTTGCCGCGGCGGGTCTGGCACAGCTCCATGACGGCGCCGATGTACTCGCTCGGCACGAGGATCGTCGAACGCACGACGGGTTCGGTGATGTCGGCGATCTTGCCCTCGGGGAACTCGCTCGGGTTCGTCACCTCGCTGACGGCGCCGTCGTCCGTCGTCACCTGGTAGACGACGTTCGGCAGGGTCGAGATGAGGTCGAGGTTGAACTCTCGCTCGAGGCGTTCGCGCGTGATCTCCAGGTGCAGCATGCCGAGGAAGCCGACACGGAAACCGAACCCGAGCGCTGCCGACGTCTCCGGTTCGTAGACGAGCGCCGCGTCGTTCAGCTTCAGCTTGTCGAGGGCGTCACGCAGGATCGGGTAGTCGGAACCGTCGATCGGATACAGACCCGAGAACACCATCGGCTTCGGGTCGGAGTAGCCGCCGATCGCCTCGGACGCGGGCTTCGCGGCGTTCGTGACCGTGTCACCGACCTTCGACTGGCGCACGTCCTTCACCCCGGTGATGAGGTAGCCGACCTCGCCGACGGACAGGCCCTTCGTCGGGATCGGCTCGGGCGAGTTGACTCCGATCTCGAGCAGCTCGTGCGTCGCGCGCGTCGACATCATCTCGATCTTCTCGCGCGGGCTGAGCCGGCCGTCGACGACGCGGACGTACGTGACGACGCCGCGGTAGGTGTCATAGACGGAGTCGAAGATCATGGCGCGGGCCGGCGCGTCGGCGTCACCGACGGGGGCAGGCAGCTTCTCGACGATGACGTCGAGCAGTTCCTCGACACCGACGCCCGTCTTGCCGGAGACCTTGAGCACGTCCTCCGGTTCGCAGCCGATGAGACCGGCGATCTCCGCGGCGTACTTCTCGGGCTGCGCGGCCGGCAGGTCGATCTTGTTGAGCACCGGGATGATCGTGAGGTCGTTCTCCATCGCCAGGTACAGGTTGGCGAGCGTCTGCGCCTCGATGCCCTGCGCGGCGTCGACGAGCAGGACGGCGCCCTCGCACGCGGCCAGCGAACGCGACACCTCGTAGGTGAAATCGACGTGCCCCGGCGTGTCGATCATGTTGAGGCAGTAGGTCGTACCGTCGAGCTCCCACGGCATGCGCACAGCCTGGCTCTTGATCGTGATGCCGCGCTCGCGCTCGATGTCCATGCGGTCGAGGTACTGCGCACGCATCGCCCGATCCTCGACGACGCCCGTCTTGCTCAGCATCCGGTCGGCGAGCGTCGACTTGCCGTGGTCGATGTGCGCGATGATGCAGAAGTTGCGGATCTGCTCCGGCGGCGTCGCGGCGGGCTCGAGTGCCTTGCGGGCCATGGGTGACAACGTGATACCTCGAAGTTCGTCGGGTCGGCGTTCGTCGCCGCGCGCCCTGGAGGCGGCGATGACGCATCGATCTGCGGCCGCACGTCGCGCCCCGCGAGGAGCACGCCGGCGACCCTTCATTCTTTCACGCCCCGACGCCCCTGCCGCACGCGTCACGTACGACGGCCGACGCGACACGTGCATCCAGCGCACGCGAAGAGAGCCCCACTACGATGCGAGACAGATACGCGTCGATCGGGTGTCGTCGAGCACGCGTTGTCGAACCGACGAGGCATCACCCACGCCATACCGGTCGACCCGACGAGCCACTCCCCCCCAGGAGGCCAGCCCATGGATCTCGACAGCACCCTTCGCCCCGCGGCAGAGCGCGTCAAGCAATCCGCCGTCGTCTCCGCACTGATCGTCGCCGCGCTGTGGATCATCGAGGCCCTCGACGTGCTGACGCACCACGCCATCGACCCGGCCGCCTCCCTGAAGGCCTGGGAGGTGAGCGACCTGTGGTCGATCTTCACCATGCCGTTCGCACACTACGGGTGGGCTCATCTCGAGGCGAACAGTGCGTTGCTGCTGCCGCTCGGGTTCGTCCTCGCCCTCAGCGGCCTGGCCGTCCTCGCGCGTGTGACGTTCATCGTCACGTGCACGTCGGGGCTCGCCGCGTGGCTGCTCAGCCCGCCGTACACGGCCGTCGCGGGTGCCTCGGGCGTCGTCTTCGGGTGGCTGACGTACCTCATCGTCCGAGGATTCTGGACGCGCCGCTGGCCCGAGGTCGTCGTGGGGCTCGTCCTCGCCGTCGTCTACGGCAGCGTGCTGTGGGGTGTGCTTCCGCAGAGCACCCACGTTTCGTGGCAGGGTCACCTCGGTGGCGCGATCGGCGGTGTTCTCGCCGCGAAGCTCGTCAGCGATCGGAGGGCGTCCTCAGGCTGATCCGCACGGCCCGAGCGTGCCCACGATGACGGCAGAGCTGGGCGAATCAGCGCGGCCACCTCGCGCCACCAGGGGCGCGATCAGCCTGCGACGGCGGCGCGGCGCGACGTCCATGCCGAGACCAGCGTGATGACGGCGCCCGCCGCCGCGAGCACGGCACCGACGCGCGAGCACCACTCGTACCCGAGCCCCGCGTCGAGGACGACGCCGCCGAGCCAGGCGCCGAGGGCGTTGGCGGCGTTGAGCGTCGCATGGTTGAGAGCGGCGGCGAGTGACTGGCCCTCGTGAGCGACATCCATGAGCCGCGTCTGAATCATCGGCACCATGATCGTCGCACGCAGCCGAGCAGGAACACGAACACGACGGCGCTGACCTTGTTGTGCGCGGCGAAGCCGAAGAGCGACAGGATGATCGCGATCGTCACGAGGCAGCCGAAGATGCCGCGCATGAGCCCCCGCATGGCGACGCGTTCGGACAGGAACGCACCCGCCGTCATGCCGATGCCGTAGATGACCAGGATGACCGGCACGACGGCGTCGGAGAAGCCGGTGAGCTCCGTCATCGTCGGCGCGATGTAGCTGAACGTCGAGAACATGCCGCCGAAGCCGACGACACCGATTGCGAGCGCGAACCACACCTGCGGGCGCGTCAACGCCTTCAGTTCACCGGTGACGGACGTGACGCCCAGCGAGCCCTGGTGCGGGATCCACAACCACACCGCAACGACGGTGAGCAACGCGACGACGGCGACGAGGGCGTACGGCCACTGCCAGCCCAGATGCTGCCCGAGCCACGTCGAGACGGGCACGCCGACGATGTTCGCCACCGTCAGGCCCGCGAGCATCATCGACACAGCCCAGGTGCGCCGGTGCTTCTCTACGAGGGTGGCCGCCACGACGGCGCCGATGCCGAAGAACGCGCCGTGCGGCATGCCCGCGACGAAGCGCGCGAGCAGCAGCATCGGGTAGCTCGAGGCGAGCGCCGAGCCGATGTTGCCGACGAAGAACGCAACCATGAGTCCGAGCAGGACGTTCTTGCGCGGCACCTTCGCGAACAGCATCGTGACGAGCGGTGCACCGACAACGACGCCGAGCGCATACGCCGACACCGCGTGGCCCGCGCTCGGGATCGAGATGCCGAGGCCCCGCGCGATCTGCGGCAGCAGCCCCATCGTGACGAACTCCGTCGTGCCGATGGCGAAACCGCCAAGGGCGAGTGCGAGGATCGCGAGGCCGGCTCGCGGGTAGCTGCCGTGGCGGTTCGAGCGTTCGGCGTCGACGGCCTCGTCGTCGCAGATGTCATGCAGCGTGGTTGCTTCGGTCACCGATCCATTCTTCCGCACCCGAAACCCCACCCCGACCCGGTGACGGGGCTCGCGGGCGTGCGTTTCATCACCCGCCGTCACCTGCGTCCGCCGTTCGCGTGAGAGCGCAACCAGGCGGTCGGCGCGCGCCCCGCACCCGTTGCTCCCCCGGACGGACTACGTTCGGACCATGAACCTGCGCACCGTCGCCGTCCGCCTCTCCCGCGCCCTCGCACGTGGGGGCATGAATGCGCTCCTCGACCCCGAGCGCCGTGGAACGTCGTCCACGCAGCGCCGCACCGACGCCACGGTCGGGCCTGACGGACGCCGTGCGGGTGCACCGACGTCGCACCGTCACGACGACGCGCCCAGCGCTCGTCCGGGCGGCCCTGCGCACCCGTATGGTGGCGACTGGACGGCACCGCTACCCACGACGGCCTATGCGCCGCATGCCGACGGGCATCCCGATCCGGGTGAGGTCGTGTGGGCGTGGGTGCCGTACGAGGAGGACCACTCGCAGGGCAAGGATCGTCCGGTTCTCGTCATCGCCCGGCACCCGGAGCTGGAAGACGTCGTCCTCGCGCTTCCACTGACGAGCAAGGATCACGACCGTGACGCCGCGCAGGAAGCTCGGGCGGGGCGTCACTGGATGGATGTCGGCTCCGGCGCCTGGGACAATCGCGGACGACGCAGCGAGGTGCGCCTCGACCGGGTCCTGCAACTCGACGTCACCAGGGTGCGGCGCGAGGGTTCACACATCGACGAGCAGACGTTCGACGCCGTCATAGCCGCCGCCCGCACCCGCTCCCTGGGCCGCTGAGCACCCCGCCCCAACGGCGAGTCCCGTCTACATCGGCGATTTTCGTCCACATTCGCAAACGGCGTCCCCCGGAAGCTGTTGAAGCGCCCTGGGTCTGATGGAGACTCGCGCTATTTGATTCCGATCAGCAGATTGCTGTCGTTGGGGACAGCATAGAACGCGTTCTCGAACTCGGCGGGTGGGACGTCTCCGAGGTATCCGTGGA
>NZ_JANJER010000012.1:0-91624 GCF_044878485.1 Dermacoccus sp. BD5
TCCTCAACTTAATCCGTGCTGATTTGGTTCACTTTGGATGGTGCCTGGCGGCCGCCGGGCTGTCATCCAAAGTGAACCAGGCCCCTTATTCCGCGAGTCAGTGGTTCACCTTGGATGGCGAATGACACCGAGTTCCGCGCGCTGTTCATCTTTCGGATGCTGCTCCTGGTCAGTGCCGTCATGGGGACGTTCACGGTGGGCGTCGTGATGTTCGACCAGACCCGCTCCCCCTTGTTGACCACGCTGGTCATGTTCGGCCGGCCACTCGTCCAGCTCGGCACGTCGCGCTACCTGCTCGCCTCGAGCGACCTCGTGCGCCCGCGCACCGCCATGATGATGACGGGCGTCGTCGCCGCCTGCGTCGACAGCACCCAGGTCATTCCGCCACTGCCGTGGTGGATACGCTTCGTGCTCGTCGCCGTCAGGCATTCCGCCCTCGCCGCGACCATCGCGCTGCTGTCGGACATCGTGCCCAAGGAAGCGTTCGTCCTCGGGCGCGCAACGCTCAACATGACGGTGAGCACCGTCCAGGTCGTCGGCGATGCCCTCGGCGCCATCCTGCTGACATGGGTGGCCCCCACGAACCTGCTCCTCATCTCCGCCGACGCGGACGTCGTCGCCGTCATCGGCACCCGCATCGGCCTGCAGGACTACCGGCCAACGACTCCTGCTGCTCGCCGCACCGTTCCTCTGTTCGCCCTCCACCCGCCGATCGTGCTCGCCGCGCTTCTGGGCGGCCCCGCCGCCATCGGCTACGCCGCCGCCCTGCCCCTGCAAGAACGCCTCGTCGCCGCCATCCACCCCGACACCAAGGGCAAAGCCTTGGGTCTGCTCAACACCGGCACCATGGTCGGCCAAGCCGCCGGCGCACTCCTCATCGCAGGCATTGCCAACATCGTCGGAGCCGGGACCGCCATGACCATCGCCGCTGTGCTCGCCATCGCGACGTCGCTGCTGCTCATGCCGGCGCTGCGCGGGACGATGCCTTCCGAAGACGAAGCCGTGGCGCTGGCGTGACGATAGGCTCACGCGCATGGTGGCGAGGTTCACTCGCGTCGCCGGAGGTGTCACGCGCTTCGCGCGTCGTGGCGTGGCGGCGCGAGGTCTCACGCGCTTCGTGCGTCGTGGAGCTATGGGGACTCCGTCGGGCTCGCTAGCGCTCGCCCTCCTCCTCGAATCACAGAGTTCGATCAAAGACAGAAACAGAGGACCACCCAGACGAAAAGCGTGTCCGGGTGGTCCTCTGTTTCTATCCTGTGGAGCTATGGGGATTCGAACCCCAGACCTCTTCCATGCCATGGAAGCGCGCTACCAACTGCGCCATAGCCCCGAGACCCACTCGCGTGGGCACTCGCAGAACCTTACCCCCTCGACGCAGCAAGTCCAACTCGAGTTCACCCCGATGCGACGACGCCTCAGGGTCACGAGCTGCGTGCGTGCACCGCTGGGACGTCGCGCGCGTCGCGCGTCTCAGCGTCGCGCAGGCACACGCGCTTCGCGCGTCGGAGCTATGGGGACTCCGTCGGGCTAGTTGGCGCTCGCCCTCCTCCTCGAATCACAGAGTTCGATCAAAGACAGAAACAGAGGACCACCCAGACGAAAAGCGTGTCCGGGTGGTCCTCTGTTTCTGTCTTGTGGAGCTATGGGGATTCGAACCCCAGACCTCTTCCATGCCATGGAAGCGCGCTACCAACTGCGCCATAGCCCCGCACTCACCTCGTGAGCAACCCGTGTACCTTAACCGGCCGGTCACCCACGAAGCAAATCACCCGCACGCACGCCGCGAGCACCGACCCGCGAACGGTCACGCCGCCTTCGGACGCTTCTTCCGCACGTACACGAGACGCCTCGCATGCGCGACGATCGTGCCGTCAGCCAACGTCAGATCACACTCGAACCAGCGCAACACCTTCGACCCGTCAGCGGCCTGCGCGCGGATCTCCTCGACAACGTCCTTGGGCATCTCGTACACGCCGTACACCGTCGATGTGCCCGGCGAACGGAACTCGATCTCACACGCCTGATCCCACACGAGATACTCCGGACCCAACTGATGCATGAGCAGCAACGGGAAGAACGCATCCGTCATCGCGTTGATCGACCCACCGAACGCCGTGCCGTTCTGGTTGCGATTCAACCGATTGAGCTTGAGTTCGACGCGCGCTTCGCTCCAGTCGTCCGAGAACGACTTCACCCGCAATCCCATGCCCACCAGCGGCGGGTAGAAGTTCATGAGCCGCCCGAACGTGCGCGGCGACATCCGCTTGCGCTCGCGCCCCGCGTGCCGACTCATCGCCGCACCTCGTCCCCGCGACGGGCCTCGTCCGCACGGCCCGCGACGGGCACACCCACGAGACGGTTGATCGCCGGAGAGGCCAAGCCCATCCCGACACCACCGAGGATGGGCGGCAACCACGCCCCGAACGCGTCGTCGAGGACGCTGTCAGGAAGGAGGGACCGAGCCACGACGATGACGGCGACGAACACCACCAACCCGAGCGCGAGAGCCGCGAGAACGCGAAGCCACTCCTGGCGCCCCATCGGTCGACAACCACCCTCGCTCGCCAACCGTCGCGCCATCGACTCGTTGCTGCCGTGCTCGCTCACTTGAGCCTCTCTCCTCGTCCGCGTACGATCCGCCCCGATCATGCCACGGCTGACGCGACGCCGACGGCCCCTTTACGAGGTTGCCCCGCCCCCAGTCCGCCGCGAGGACCGAGCGCGGAAACCGAGACATGAATGCCGATCCGCCGACACGACAAGACGCGGCCGCGCCCCAGAGCCCACGAGCCGGCAGGCTCACTCCCCCGCGTTCCAGCGTTCGATGGCCCAACCACCGTCGCGACGCTCGACGAGCGTCACCCAGTGGCAGTTGTCGATGCTCCGGAACGACGTGCGCACGGTCTGCGGCGTCAGCCCCGCCAACGCACCCGCCACCCCGCGGATGACGGCGCCGTGCGTCACGACGAGCACACTCTCCCCCGGGGTTGCCAACGACACGGCATCACGCACGCCCGCCTCGACGCGTGCCGTCGCCTCGGCGAGCGTCTCGCCGTCGTCACCGCGCCGGACGTCGTCGCCACGCGCGATCGCGGCCGACGCGTCGGGCCAGCGCGCCGCGACCTCCGCGTGCGTCAGACCGGCCCACGCGCCCATGTCGATCTCGACGAGCCGAGCGTCCTCGGTGCGCACGAGCGGCCGACCGGCCAGGTCGAATGCACCCTTGAGCACGGACGTGGTCTGCGCCGCGCGCCGCGCCGGCGACGTCACGAGGCGCGTGATCGAACCGTCGCGCACGAGCAGCGCCGCGGCACGCTCGGCCTGCCGGAGCCCCACGTCGTCGATCGGCACGTCCAGGCGGCCCTGCCAGCGCCCCTGCTCGTTCCATGCCGTGCGCCCATGACGCAAGAGAATGACCCGCCGCAGCGGGTCATTCTCGGGGTACGTCGGCGTCACGCGTCGGCGGGCTCGTCGAGCTCGATTTCGATGACGGGGCAGTCCTGCCACAGGCGCTCGAGGTCGTAGAACTCGCGGTCCTCCTCGTGGAAGGCCTGCAGGACGATGTCACCGAAGTCGATGAGCACCCAACGCCCGGAGGCGCGGCCCTCACGTCGCTGAGGCTTCGCGCCGAGCGGCAGCAGCGCCTCCTCGACGGCGTCGACGATGGCGTTGACCTGACGCTCGCTCTCCGCGGAGGCGATGACGAACGTGTCGGTGATGGCGAGCTGATCGCTCACGTCGATCGCGGTGATCGACGTGGCGAGCTTGTCCGCGGCGGCCTGGGCGGCAGCTCGCGTCAGCTCGAGGGAACGGTCTGTTGCGGACACTCAGTCCTCCTGGAGGGAGCCCGCTCGGGGCCCGTAAAGCTGATACTTGTGGATGTACTGCACGACGCCGTCGGGCACGAGGTACCACACGGGTTTGCTCTCACGCACCCGGTCACGGCAGTCGGTCGAGCTGATCGCCATGGCCGGGATCTCGAGCAGGGTGACGCGATCGTGCGGCAGCCCCGCGTCACTGAGCTCGTGCCCGGGGCGCGTGACGCCGATGAAGTGCGCCAGCTCCCACAGCTCGTCGACGCCCTTCCACGACAGGATCTGCGCGAGCGCGTCGGCACCCGTGATGAAGAACAACTCCGAATCGGGACGCAGCCGCTTGAGGTCGGTCAACGTGTCGCGCGTGTACGTCGGTCCCTGGCGGTCGATGTCGACGCGGCTCACGCTGAAGCGCGGGTTCGACGCCGTCGCGATGACCGTCATGAGATAACGGTGCTCGGCCGGCGCGACATCTCGTCCGGCCTTCTGCCACGGCTGACCCGTGGGCACGAAGATCACCTCGTCGAGGTCGAGGAGGCTTTGAACCTCACTCGCCGCGACGAGGTGACCGTGGTGAATGGGGTCGAACGTGCCGCCCATGACCCCGATTCGTGATGTCAGTGGTTCACACCCTGGTTCTGACCCCCACCACGCACACCGGCGGGGCCGTGACCCTTGGGGGCACCGAAGCGGGCCGCGGTGTTGCGGAAGGCCCACAGCAGCGCGAACAACAGGCCGAAGATGCACAGGGCCATGAGACCGAAGGCCCACGGCGGCATGGCGATGTGGTTCTCCTCGAGCTCCGGAACATCCACAGCGGCGACAAGCGAAACGAACGACGTCATGAAAGCAAGGATACTGCCTCGACACAGCCCTGTGACAGCGACCCTTCCTAACGTCTCGATCGACACGGTGCCACCGCGCACGAGCCGATCCGCCGAGAAGGTAGCCATGACCTCCCACCCCAGCTTCGACACCCTCCCCAACGGCGCACCCCACCTGTCCGTCGTCGTCCCGATGTACGACGAGCAAGAGGTCCTGCCCCTGTTCGCCGAACGCCTGCGCCCCGTCCTCGACGGCCTCGAGGTGCCGTACGAGGTCGTGTGCGTCGACGACGGATCCCGCGATGCGACCGCGTCGCTCCTGCACGCGATGCGTCGGACGTGGCCGCAGGTGCGTCTCATCCAGCTGCGCGCGAACTCGGGGCACCAGGCCGCGATCAGCGCGGGCCTCGCCCGAGCCCGGGGACGCTGGATGGTGACGATCGACGCCGATCTGCAGGATCCACCCGAGGTCATCGCCCAGATGCTCGAGGTGGCCGAGCGAGAACACGTCGACGTCGTCTACGGCGTGCGCACCGACCGCAGCACCGACACCGCCTTCAAGCGCGTCACCGCCGAGGCGTTCTACGCGCTCATGCACCGCCTCGGCGCGCGTGGGGCAATGAACGCCGGCGACTTCCGACTCATGTCGCGCACGACCGTCGACGCCGTCCTCGCGCTGCCGGAGACCAACCGGGTGCTGCGCCTCGTCGTGCCGGCCCTGGGCTTTCCGTCGGCCGACGTCGGCTACCGCCGCGACGAGCGGGCCGCCGGCGAGTCGAAGTACCCGTTGAGCAAGATGATCAGGCTGACGCTCGACTCCGTCACGGGCGTCTCCAGCGCTCCGCTGCGCCTCGCGACGTGGTTCGGTCTCGCCGGCTTCGTCCTCGCCTTCGCGGTGGCCGCATTCGCCGTCGTCTCGAAGCTGACGGGTCACTCGATCACCGGATGGGCGTCCACGATCGTCGTCGTCAGCGGCTTCGGCGCGATGCAGCTGCTGTGCCTCGGCGTGCTCGGCGAGTACGTGGGCCGCCTGTTTCAATCGGCCCAGGCGCGCCCGACCCACTACGTCGCCTACGACTCGTTCGAGGCCGGGGGCACGGGCACGGGCAGGGGCACGGGCACGGGCACGGGCACGGGCACGGGCACGGGCACGGGCGATGGTGCTCGCGCCGTCGTCGAGACGCAGAGTGGTTCCCGCGCCGGCGGAACACACCCCGTCGCCGAGCCCGGGTTCGAGGTGCTCGCCCAGGCGTCATGACGCGCCGGGCGCCGGGCGCCGGGCGCTGGGCCGCGACGAACGCGCTTCAGGCGTCGAGCGTCACCCCGAAACGTCGGGACCGTCGTCAGGATGCGGCGCGAGTGACGTCAGCGGATCTGGCCGTCGCCGTCGACGATCCACTTCGTCGTCGTCAGCTCCGCGAGCGCCATCGGGCCGCGCGCGTGCAGCTTCTGCGTCGAGATACCGATCTCGGCGCCGAAACCGAACTCGCCGCCGTCGGTGAAACGCGTCGAGGCGTTGATCATGACGACGGCCGAGTCGACCTGCGCGGCGAACGTGCGCGCCGCCGGGCGGTCCTCGGTGACGATGCAGTCGGTGTGATGCGTCGAGTAGCCATCGATGTGGGCGATCGCCCCGTCGAGGCTGTCCACGACACCGACCGACATCTCGAGGCCGTGGAACTCGGTGCCCCACGCCTCGTCCGTGACGGGCTGGGTCGCGACGCCACCGGCGAGGGCAGCGGCGCGTTCGTCGGCGTGCAGGACGACACCGCGCTCGGCGAGCTCGGTGAGCACGCGGGGCAGAAACGTCTCGGCGACGTCGGCGTGCACGAGCAGGCTCTCGGCCGCGTTGCACACGCTCGGCCGGTGCGTCTTGGAGTTCACGGTGATGTCGAGCGCCATGTCGAGATCCGCCGCGCGATCGACGTAGACATGGACGTTGCCCGTGCCCGTCTCGATGACCGGCACGCTCGAACCGGTGACGACCGCCTCGATGAGCGCGGCCCCACCGCGCGGGATGACGAGATCGACGAGACCGCGCGCGGTGATGAGCGCCGTCACGTCGTCGTGGCCGCCGTCGAGCAACTGCACCGCATCGGCGGGGAGTTCCTGCTGTTCGTACGAGGCGCGCAGGGCCTCGACGATCGCGGCGTTCGTCGCCGCGGCGGCCGAGCCGCCGCGCAGGATCATCGCGTTGCCGCTCTTCAATCCGAGCCCCGCTGCGTCGACGGTGACGTTGGGGCGCGCCTCGTAGATCATGCCGACGACACCCATCGGCACGCGCACCTGCTTGATCTGCAAGCCGTTGGCGAGAGTGTTGCCGCGCGTCACCTCGCCGACGGGGTCGGGCAGCGCCGCGAGGTCGCGCAGCGCCTGCGCGACCTGGGTGACGCGTTCGGGCGTCATCCGCAGCCGATCCTGCAGGCTCTCGCTCATGCCGCCCGCGGCGCCCCGCGCCAGGTCCTCCTCGTTCGCCGCGACGATCGTCGCGGACGCGGCCTCGACCGCGTCGGCGAGCGTCAGCAGCGCGGTATCCTTCTCGGCGCGCGAGAGCAGCGCGAGGCGTTTAGACGCGGCGCGCGCGGCTCGACCGGCGGTCTCGATGCGGTGACGGGTTTCTTCAGCGACGTCGCTCATGCGCCCACTGTAGGAGCGCACGCCCGCCTCGCTCCAGTCCGCCCGAGCGCTTCTTCACGGTGTGGGCACGCACCTCGCGCACCCCGCCGACCCGCGCGCGCAGCTCGTCCTCGATGCGCCGGTGCAGCGTCATCGCCGCCGCGGGGCAGCCGTCGCACGCGCCCGTGAGGCTGACGGTGACGACGCCGCGCTCGACGCCGATCAGCGTGATGTCGCCGCCGTGCGAGTGCGCCACTTGCTCGGCGACGTCCGCGACGACCACTCGGGCCTGCTCGGCGATCTCGGTGTCGTCGGCAGCGCCCTCGTCGAATTCGCCCACGGCGTCCCCGTCGGCGTTGCTCGAGGCATCGCTCGGCTCGACGCCGCCGGGCTCACGCGCAACGAATCGGCTCGACGTGTCAGCAAGCACGTCGCTCAGCGCGTCGCGCACGGCTGCTCCGTCACTCGCCCACGTGTGCGGCGCGCGCAGCCTGACGACGAGCGCGCCCGGTTCGCTGACCATGTCGCCGGCGCCCGCGCGCGTCAGCGCCTCGGGCCACGCCGCGAGCGCTCCGAGCGGGACGTCGCACCGCGCTCCGGAGAAGCGCCACCGCACGACGTCTGGATCGGGTGTTGCCTCCGGGTGCAGGGCGAGGTCGCTCATGTGAGCGCGAGCACGATGTGGCGAGCGAGGAACGCCATGCCCCATGCGAGGACGAACATGTACGCCCACGCGATCGCCGGCCAGCGCCACGTGTTCGTCTCGCGACGCATGATCGCGATGGTCGAGACGCACTGCAGGGCGTAGACGAAGAACACGAGCAGCGCGACGACCGTCGCCGTCGTGAAGACGAGCTGCCCGGCGTGCGGGCCGTCGCTGAACGTCATCTTCATGAGCGCCGCGCGCGGGTCCTCGGGGTCGGTCGCGCTCGCCACCTGCCCGAGCGTCGCGACGAAGACCTCGCGCGCACTCGTCGCGCCGAGCAGCCCGACGCAGATGTGCCAGTCGAACCCGAGCGGCGCGAAGATCGGCTCGATGAACCGCCCGATCGAGGCGGCATACGAGTGGTCGATGACGTACGCGGCCTTCTCGGTGTCGCCCATCCCGGCGGTCTCGGCGCCGCGGGCCGGGAAGTTGAGCAGCACCCACAGCGCGACCGTCGTCGTCAGGATGATGCCGCCGGCCTTGCGCAGGAACATACGCACCGAGTGCCACATCGTCGTCACGACGTTGCGGATCGACGGGAAGCGGTACGGCGGCATCTCCATGTAGAACGGCAGCGACGCATCGCGCAGCGCCGTCGCCTTGAACACGGCGACCGCGACGAGGGCCGACAGCCCGCCGAGCACGTACAACCCGAAGAGCACGAGGCCCTGCGCATTGAACGGCCCGTACCGCTGCCCCGGTTCGACGAGCAGCGACGTCAGCAGCACGTAGACGGGCAGGCGCGCCGAGCACGTCATGAGCGGCGCAGTGATGATCGTCGCGATGCGGTTGCGTGACGACGGGATGGTGCGCGTCGCCATGATGCCTGGCACCGCGCATGCGAACGAGCTGAGCATCGCGACGAACGCGCGGCCCTCCAGCCCCGTGGCGGCCATGATCCGGTCCATGAGGAACGCCGCGCGCGACAAGTACCCGACGTTCTCGAGCAGTGACAGGACGAAGAACAGCAGCATGATCTGCGGCACGAAGACGAGCGTCGCGCCGACACCACCGATGATGCCGTTGCCGACGAGTGAGGCGAGCGTGTCGTTCGGGATGTGTTGCGCCTGGGCGCCGAGCCACGCGAACCCCTGCTCGACGAGATCCTGCAGCGGCGCAGCGACGGTGAAGATGGCCTGGAAGAACAGGAACATCGTCGCGAAGAACACGGCGAGACCGGCGACCGGGTGCAGCAGCACCGCGTCGATGCGCCGCGAGCGCGTGTCCTGCCCGGCGGGCATGTACTCGGCGGCCGCGAGCACCGAACGCGACCACGGCGCGAGCTGCGCATCCTGCGTCGGCGGGCTGACGACGGGCCGCGTCCAGGCGGGGACGTCGGCGAGCAGGGTGCGGATGTCGTCGACCCCCACGCCCGTCGCCGCCATGACGGCCCGCACCGGCACGCCGAGAGCCCGCTCGAGGGCTGCGACGTCGAGGTGGCCGCCGCGCGCGTGCAGTTCGTCGATCATCGTGAGGGCCAGCATCGTCGGCTTGCCCAACGCGATCGCGCGCGCGACGAAGGGCAGCGAGCGTCGCAACGTCGTGGCGTCGGCGACGACGATGAGCGCGTCGGGTGCCGGCACGCCGTCGAGTCGGCCGGCGAGGGCATCGACGACGACCTGCTCGTCGGGGCTCACGGCCTCGAGGCTGTAGGTGCCCGGCAGGTCCTCGAGGACGAGGTTCGTCTCGCCCGCGCGCACGTCTCCGAACGAACGCGACACCGTCACGCCCGGGTAGTTGCCCGTCTTCGCGCGCAGACCGGTGAGTCGGTTGAAGAGGCTTGACTTGCCGGCGTTCGGCGCGCCCAGCAGCGCGACGCGGGTGCTCGTCGCAGCGTCCGCCGTCGCGACGTCATCGGGGGCGTGGCAGCTCACAGGACGTCGACGCGGATGGCACCCGCGTCACGCCGACGCAGGCAGAGTTCGTAGTCGCAGACACGGAAGACCATCGGATCGCCCATCGGCGCACGTCGCACGACCTCGATCTGTTCACCCTCGCGGAAGCCGAGCTCGCGCAGGCGACACAGGACGGCGTCGGCGCACCGGGACGCATCGAATCCGACGACGGTGGCGTGGGAGCCGGGCCGCAGCAGGTCGAGCGTCGTCATGGGCCTCACCTTCGGAGCGTTCGCATCGTCGCGGGACGCGGCGATCATAGGCAAGGCTAACTTTACTCCCCCGGACCGGACAAGTGGCTCAGGGCAGCAGCACCAGATGATCGCGGTGGACGAGGCTGCGCTCGAAAGCCGGGCCGATGGCGTCGCTCAGATCGCGAGTCGTGCGCCCCATGGCACGGTGCACGTCGGAGACGTCGTAGTTGACGAGCCCGCGCGCGAACACGTGGCCGTGACGGTCGGCGAGGTCGACGGCGTCGCCTGCGAGGAATCGCCCCTGCGCCTCGATGACACCCGCGTGAAGCAGCGAGCGCCCCTTCGTCCGCACGGCCTCGACTGCGCCATCGTCGAGCACGAGGCGCCCGGCCGGGTGCGTCGCGTGCGCGAGCCACAGGCGTCGCGCGCTGCGACGACGACCTGTCGGCGCAAATGCCGTGCCCACCTGCTCGCCGAGCAGCGCGTGGCGCGCGTTCGGCATCGACGTCAGCATCGTCGGGATGCCGGCTGCGGTTGCGATGCGCGCCGCGTCGACCTTCGTCCGCATGCCCCCGGTGCCGACACCGGATCCGGTGCCGCCGATCTCGACGTCATCCATCGCGGCGACGTCCGCGACGAACGGGATCCGCGAGGTGCCCTCGCGGCTCGGCGGACCGTCATAGAGGGCGTCGACGTCCGAGAGCAGGATGAGCGCGTCGGCGTCGACGAGGTGCGCGACGAGTGCCGCGAGCCGGTCGTTGTCACCGAAGCGGATCTCCTGCGTCGCGACCGTGTCGTTCTCGTTGATGACGGGCACCGCGCCGAACTCGAGCAGCGTCTGCAGCGTCGAGCGGCCGTTGAGGTACGTGGCGCGGCGGGTGACGTCCTCCGTCGTCAGCAGCACCTGCCCCATCGTCAGCCCGAGACCCTGGAACAGCAGCGAGTACGCGGACATGAGCTGTCCCTGCCCGACGGCAGCTGCGGCCTGCGCCTGCGGCAGCTCCGTCGGGCGCGTCGGCATGCCGAGCTGGCCCATCCCCGCAGAGATGGCTCCGGAGGAGACGAGCAGCACCTCCTTGCCCGCGTGCCGACGCTCGGCCAGCACCCCGACGAGCTCCGTCAGCGCCTCGTGGTTGATGCCGCCGCTCGTGTGGGTGATCGAACTCGACCCCACCTTGACGACGACGCGCTTGGCTTCGCGCACCTGCGCGCGCACCGCGTCGCCGTCGACGGCAGGGGTCGTCGGGGGCGTCTGCGGGGCGTGCTCGGCATGATCGTGCTCGTCGCGCACGTCAGCCGCACGCGTGGCGTGCTCGTCGGGCATAGTCGTCGCGGCGTCTGCGTTCATCGGGCGACTCCTTGCTGCACCGACGCGCGGGGCGCGTCACTCCTCGGTGCGGTAGCTCTCGTGCTCGGTCCAGACTCCGGCCTGACGTTCGGCCGCGAGCTCTTCGCGCGCCAGACGCTGACCGTCCTTGCGGTTGTGGAACTCGTCGCGCTTCTCGGCGCGCGACGGACGCGACGCCTCCTCGAGGCGTAGGTCGGTGCCGCGGTTGCCGAGCAGTTCGGCGCCGGCCTGCAGGGTGGGCTCCCAGTCGAAGACGACAGCGTTGTCGCCGGGACCGATGAGGACGGTCGAGCCGGGCACCGCGCCCGCCTTGAACAACTCCTCCTCGATACCGAGTCGGTTGAGACGATCGGCGAGGTAGCCGACGGCCTCGTCGTTGCTGAAGTCGGTCTGGCGCACCCAGCGCGTCGGGCGATCCCCGACGATACGGAACAGCGTGCCGTGCGTGCCACCCTCCTTCACGATGCGGAACCCGGCGTCGTCCATGGCCTTCGGACGCACGATGACGCGCGCCGGCACGGCCGACTCGACCTCCTGACGCGCCTGCTCGACGTGCTTGGCGAGCGCGAACGTCAGCTCCTTGAGGCCCTGGTGCGCAACGGCGGAGACGATGAACACCTCGAGGCCGCGTGCTTCGAGGTCGGGCTTGACCATCTCGGCGAGTTCGCGGGCGTCCGGCACGTCGGCCTTGTTGAGCACGACGATGCGGGTGCGCTCGGAAAGGGGCTTGCCGCCGAGGGATTCGTCGGCGACGTACTCGCTCAGTTCGTGCTCGATCGTGTCGAGGTCGCTCATCGGGTCACGGCCCGGCTCGAGCGTCGCGCAGTCGATGACGTGGACGAGGACCGAGCAGCGCTCGACGTGACGCAGGAACTCCAGGCCGAGGCCCTTGCCCTGGCTCGCGCCGGGGATGAGACCGGGCACGTCGGCGATCGTGAAACGCTGCGAACCAGCCGTCACGACACCGAGATTGGGCACGAGCGTCGTGAACGGGTAGTCGGCGATCTTCGGCTTCGCGGCGCTGACGACGGAAACGAGCGAGCTCTTGCCGGCGCTCGGGAAACCGATGAGGGCGACGTCGGCGAGCGTCTTCAGCTCGAGCACGATGTCGTTGCTCTCCCCCGGCTCGCCGAGCAGCGCGAAACCGGGCGCCTTGCGCCGCTGGCTCGCGAGGGCCTTGTTGCCGAGGCCGCCGCGGCCACCGGCGGCCGCGACGTAACGGCTGCCGAAACCGACGAGGTCGGCGAGGATCGTGCCGTCGCGATCCTTGACGACGGTGCCCTCCGGCACGGGCAGGACGAGGTCGTCGCCGTCGGCGCCGTTGCGTTCGTCACCGGCACCCGGCTTGCCGTTCTGCGCGCTGCGGTGCGGGCTCTTGTGGTACTCGAGCAGCGTCGTCACCTGCGGGTCGACCTCGAGGACGACGTCACCGCCGTGCCCGCCGTTGCCGCCGTCCGGGCCACCGAGCGGCTTGAACTTCTCACGATGCACGGAGGCGACGCCGTGCCCACCGTTGCCGGCCGTCACGTTGAGGACGACGCGGTCGACGAAGTTGGTTGCCATGGGTGATTCCTTTCGGCGCGCGCGAGGCGCGTGGCGCGGCCGGGCCCGTGAGGCCCGTGGTGCCGCCGTGATGCGGTGCCGCGTCGATGCGTCACCACGTTGATTCTATGAGCGTTCCGAGACGCACGTGAGGGGGTGAGCCGCGACGCGCGGGCTCACCCCCTCACGCGGGGTGATCAGATGATCGCGTGAGCGATCAGGCCGTGATCTCCGGCTCGACGACGATGTCGACGACCTTGCGGCCCTTGCGCTCGCCGAACTTGACGGCGCCCGGGGCGAGGGCGAAAAGCGTGTCGTCGCCGCCACGGCCGACGTTCTCGCCGGGGTGGAAGTGCGTGCCGCGCTGGCGGACGATGATCTCGCCCGTGCCGACGACCTGGCCGCCGAAGCGCTTCACGCCGAGTCGCTGTGCATTGGAGTCACGACCGTTGCGGGTCGAGGATGCACCCTTCTTGTGTGCCATGTCAGAGCCTCTTTCGAAATCTGTGGAAGATCAGGGGTGAGCGCGAGGCTCAGCCGATCTTGGTGACCTTGATCTGCGTCAGCGGCTGACGGTGGCCCTGGCGCTTGCGGTAACCCGTCTTGTTCTTGTACTTCATGATGGTGATCTTCGGGCCCTTGGCGGCCTTGACGACCTCGGCGGCCACCTTGACACCGGCCAGCTTGTCGGCCTCGACCGTGATGTCGGCACCGTCGACGAGCATGAGCGGCTTCAGCTCGATGCTCTCGCCCGGCTGCGCCGAGACCTTGTCGATGAGGAGGACATCGCCGACGGAGACCTTCTCCTGGCGACCACCCGCGCGAACAATCGCGTACACGTTGGACTCTCTTTCGTCATGGCACGCTCGCTCTGTCTGACCGGCCGATAGCTACCCCGGTTTCGCCGCGCACACGCACGAGGCGCAGGCTGGCGGTGACGGGACATCGGGCGCGGTGGGCGCACCAAACGTAAAGAATACCTGGCGGCGGGTGCGGGGCCCAAATCGTCCTGATGGCCCGCCGGCTGTCGGTGCCTCGCCTCGCCAGGACGCTTGAGGTCTGAAACTCCGCGGTGCCGGATTGAAGTCTTCACGACGACGGTTGGGGGCCGAAAATCCGCCATGCGGAGTTTCGGCCCCCAAGATCGTCGGGACGACGTGGTGCGCGCCCCGCGCGATCGATCAGTCGTCGCTCGCTGCCTTCGGCGCGGGTGCCCCGGCGGGCGAGCTGACGCGAGCACGCTTCTTGCGTGCCGGAGCCTTCTGCTCGCCAACGGCAGCCGACGCCGCGTCAGACGTGTTGCTCGCCGTAGCCGTGTTGTGGGCCGTGGCCGTGTCGTTCGCGGTGGTCGCGTCGCTCGTCGTGGTCGAACCCGTCGAGTTCGACGCCGAGCCGTCCTCCCCTGCGACCTTCGTCAACGGGGCCGACGACGACGCCGGCGCGCTGAGGTCGACCGGCTGCAGAGTGACGGGCGCACCCGCGCTCGAACCGGCGCGGCGACGCGGACGCTTCATCGGCGCCGGCGTCGTGCCGGCCGACGAGGTGACGACTGCCGATGACGTGGCGTTCGCCGGAGCATCCGACGTCGATGCGGCACCCAGCGTCGGGCCGTCGGTCGATGCCGTGTCCGTGCCGGAGCTCGCCAGTGCCGCCGAAGTCGACGGCGTAGCCGAGGTCGACGTGCCCGACTCAAATGCCTCGGACGGTGCGGTCGATGCCGACGCCGATGCCGCCGGCACCGTCATGACGCTCGCCTCACCGGCTCGTGCGGGCGCACCCGTCGACGCCGCCGCGCGACGCGAACCGCGACGACGCGCCGTCGGGGCCTGCGCCGTCGACGCCGTCGCAGTGGCAGCGCTGCCCGCGTCGGCAGGAGCCGAACCGCTCACCGTCGTGCCGTTCGTCGCGATGTCGGCAGCGGCACCCTCGTTCGCCGCAGGCGCGCTCGTCACGTCGCCCGCGTCCGTCGAGGCGTCGGCAGCAGCCTGGGCGACGCGCTCCGAGCGCGGCTTGACGCGACCGGAGCGGCGCGTGCCCGACTTCTTGGGCGCACTTGTCTCGGGAGCAGCCTCAGCCGAGCCAGCGCCGTCCTGCGGCGACACCGTCATGACGGCGTCGTCGTCAGACGCGGTGGAGACGGGCTTCGACGTCGCCGACTTGTCGCCCGCGGAGATCGCTGCGGCGTGCGCGGCCGCGGCGATCTGCGCGAAACCGTTGTCGCGCTCCGCCTTCGACTCGCCGGCCTCGTCCTGACGACCCTGGTGCTGACCGCCGTTCGAGCCGCCGGTCGAACCGTGCGAACCGTTGCCCGGGGTGTCACGGCCACCACGACCACCGCGCCCGCCACGACCCTTGCGGTTCGTGTCGTTGCCGTTGATGTCGCGGTTCTCGACCGGGTGGTCGTGGATGACGATGCCGCGCCCCTGGCACGACTCGCACGTCTCGGAGAAGACCTCGACGAGGCCCGCGCCGACGCGCTTGCGCGTCATCTGCACGAGGCCGAGCGAGGTGACCTCGGCGACCTGGTGCTTCGTGCGGTCGCGGCCCAGGCACTCGAGCAGGCGACGCACGACGAGCTCGCGGTTCGCCTCGAGCACCATGTCGATGAAGTCGACGACGATGATGCCGCCGATGTCGCGCAGGCGCAGCTGACGCACGATTTCCTCGGCCGCCTCGATGTTGTTCTTCGTCACGGTCTCCTCGAGGTTGCCCCCGGAGCCGACGAACTTGCCGGTGTTGACGTCGACGACCGTCATCGCCTCGGTGCGGTCGATGACGAGCGAACCGCCCGACGGCAACCACACCTTGCGGTCCATGGCCTTGGCTAGCTGCTCGTCGATGCGGTGCTCGGCGAAGACGTCTTCGTCGCCCTCCCACTTCTCGAGGCGCTCGACGAGGTCGGGCGCGACCTCGGAGATGTAGGTGTGCACCTCGTTCCAGGCACGCTCGCCGGAGACGACCATCTTCGCGAAGTCCTCGTTGAACACGTCGCGGATGACGCGGACCGTCAGATCCGGTTCGCCGTGCAGCAGCGACGGCGCGTTGGCCGTCTCGGCCTTCGCCTGGATGCGCTCCCACATCTTCATGAGGCGCTCGACGTCGGCGCGCAACTCCTCCTCGGAAGCACCCTCGGCGGCGGTGCGGACGATGACGCCCGCGTCGGCCGGCACGACCTCCTTGAGGATGCGCTTGAGGCGCGCGCGCTCGGTGTCGGGCAGCTTGCGGCTGATGCCCGTCATCGAGTTGCCCGGCACGAAGACGACGAAGCGTCCCGGTAGCGAGATCTGCGACGTCAGGCGGGCGCCCTTGTGGCCGATCGGGTCCTTCGTCACCTGGACGAGGACGCTCTCGCCCGCCTTGAGGGCGTGCTCGATGCGCTTGGGCTGGTTGTCGAGACCGGCGGCGTCCCAGTTGACCTCGCCGGCGTACAGGACGGCGTTGCGCCCGCGGCCGATGTCGACGAACGCCGCCTCCATCGACGGCAGCACGTTCTGCACCCGGCCGAGGTAGACGTTGCCCGCCATCGAGCTCGCCTGCTCCTGACGCGAGACATAGTGCTCGGCGAGCACCCCGTCCTCGAGGACGCCGATCTGAGTGCGCCCCTCCTGCTCGCGCACGACCATGACGCGCTCGACGCTCTCGCGGCGTGCGAGGAACTCGGCCTCGGTGATGACGGTGCGGCGGCGTCCCGCCTCACGGCCCTCGCGGCGGCGCTGCTTCTTCGCCTCGAGGCGCACCGAGCCCTTGATGGACGTGATCTCGTCCTTCGCGCGACGCGGCTCGCGCACCTTCGTCACGGTGTTCGCGTCGTCGCCGTCCGAGCCCTGACCCGAGCCGCTGCGACGGCGACGGCGCGTGCGCTTGCGCGACCCCGCGTCGTCCTGGGCGTCGTCGTGCTTCGAGCCGTCGTCCTGCGCGGCGTTGCCGTCGCGCTTCGAGCCGTCGCCCTGCGCCGCGTCGTCGTGCTTCGCGTTGCCGCCCTTGGAACCGGAGTCGCGGCCGTCGGCGTCGTCGTGCTGAGCCTGCGAACCGTCGCTGGCGTCGTCACCCTTGTTGCCGCGACGGCCACGGCCGCCGCGACGACGCCGACGCGGGGTCAGCTCGTCGTCGTTCTCGTCGTGGTTGTCGTCGGTGTCGGCGGACTGCTTCTCGCCCGCCTCGTCCGCGTCCTCGCGCGAGCTCTGAGCGGCGTCGTCGGACGACGCGTCGCCATTTTCGTCGTGCTGCGCGTCGTCACCGCGACGGCGGCGGCTGCGCGAACGCGCGGGGCGCGGCTGCTCGTATGCCTCGTCGTCGGCGTCGTCGCCACCTCCGCGGGCGGCGGGTGCCTCGTCACGCGGCGACTCGTCATCGGCACGGCGCGAGCGGCGGGGCACGCGCGTCATCGGGTCGGCGGCCTGGAACACGAGGCCGAACGCGGCGCCAGCGGGCGCACCCTGGCCCGAGTCGCCATCGGTGACGTCCTCGTCACCGTCGATGGCCTCGACCTCGTCGCTCGTGTCAGCGTCCTGCGCGGGCTCGGCCCGCGACGCGGAGAAGGGGCTGCCGGCCGCGAACGGGCTGGCGAAGGGGAATTCAAGATTTTCGGGGGCCACGGGGCCCTCCTTCTTCGTCGGCACGACGTGTGCCACAGAAAGACCACCTGGGCCTTGCACGCGCCGCGGCGCGGATCGTTCGTATCGCCTGCGATCGTTCGTGTCCGCAGGACGGAAGTCGTCTTCTACGTGGCTCGTCGGCTCGCGCTGCGCGCGGCACCGGACGTCACGCCGCAGAGCTTCTCGGTCGGCGGCTTCGCATGACGATGCGTCGGCCACCCTCGCGCGATTCGCGGTGCACCGGCTGCGGCTCGCGCCGCATCACCTGCGCTCCGACGGCGCGGTCGGAAGGTTCTGCGGGAGCGGCAGGCTCTGTGAGACCTGCACGTTCCACTCGCATTATCGCACAGTCACCCCACGAGTGTCGGCAGGTCGGCACCCTCGTGTCCACGTGGCGTCGCATGCCTCACCCACGCCGGGCCTGCCCCACGAATGCGGCGACCCACGAGTCCGTCGGACGGCGCTTTTCAGGCGTCGAACGGGTCGCTGACGCGGCCGCCGGCTTCGAGAATGCCCTGTGCGAGACGCGTCATGAGCGGCGAACGCGGCACCTGCAGGCCCGTCAGCTCGGTGAGACCGGTCATGACATCGATGGGGCGCACCGCGGGCGTCGTGTGCTGGATCGTCATCGTCCAGCGCACGAGGTCACGTCCGTCGGCATCGCCGGCGCGCACGAGCACGACGTCGGAGGCGAGGACGGCCTGACGCACATCGAACTCGCGCACACCCGACTTCGTCATGCGGGTGACGAGCAGCTCGGCGCGATCCATGAACGTCGCCACGGCGTCGGTGATCGTCTCGAGCGTGACGCCTTCGAAGTCGAGCTGCCACACGCTGGCCTGGAGCAGGTCGGCGAGCGCTCCCGGTGCGGCCTCGACGACGCGCAGCACGGCCATGTCCTGCGGCAACGATTCGTCGAGCGCTGCGCGCAGCGCATCGAGGTCGCACTGCTGCGTCAACTGCAGCTGGAAGTACTCGGCCTCGGAGGCGGCCCCCGTCGGCGCGGCGTTCGCGTACGAGATGCGCGGGTGCGGGTGGAAGCCGGCGGAGAACGCCATCGGCACCCCCGCGCGACGCACGGCACGCTCGAGGGCGCGCTGGAAGTCACGCGTCGAGGAGAAACGCAGACGTCCGCGCTTGGCGTACCTCACCGAGACCTTCTGGACGGCGGGTGCGGGGGGCGGACCTTCGGGAACTCGCTGACGTGCCACGAGCACGAGCCTACCGTCGACGCAAGGGCGCGCGGATCACCGCACCGTCGCTCGGCTCGCCGGCGCGACGAGGCACGCGATTCAGCGGATGACGCGGGTGACGGCGGCCGTCGCGCCCTCGAGGGGCCCACGCGACCACGGTTCGCGCGAGACCAGCGAGCGCCACACCATCGGCAACACGAGGGCGCCGACGCACAGGACGCCGACGTTGCCCCACGCGTCGTCGCGCTCGCCGGGATGCACCTCACGCACGTACCAGGCGAGGTACGCGATCTGCAGGACGTAGACACTCAACGTCATCGACCCCGCGGCGGCGAGCGCCGGCAGGCAGAAGCGCTCCGGCACGACGGCGAACCAGGCGAGCGCGAATCCCCCGACGAGCAGCACCTCGAGCACGATCTCGAGGTGGCTGCCGTCGTACGGTTCGAACGCGAGGCGTCCCGACGTCTTCGCCGCCATAAGCAACGCGGCCCCTGCGAGTGCGACGAGGCCCGCCAGGCCCGCGCTCCACGCGGGGACGCCTCGCGTCCAGCGCCACAGCACGATGCCGAGGCAGGTGAAGACGAGCAGCGTCGTCAGGCGGTAGTGCGGCCCGGCGAGCACGATGTCCCACAACCGGTGGCCCACGTCGTCGCCGGCGACGAGAGCCTCGGTGCTGCGGGTGCGGCCCCAGCTCAGCAGGGCGGGTGCGGCAGCCCATGACGTCGTGGCGATCCCGAGCAGCACCGTGTCGGGCAGCCGCGCCAGCAGGGGCGCGAACAGCGTCGGCAGGGCGAGGTAGACGAGGACGACGTCGACCTGCGCACCCCACGGCTCGATCCACAACCCGAGCGCGACGAGCACGGCCGCGCGCACCCCGGCCCGGACGAACGCGACGGGCAGCCCGGCGTTGCCACGGTCCGCGATCATCGCGCTGATGCCGATGAGGAGCGCGAACAACGGCGCCGTCGCGAACTCGGTCAACGCCGCCAGTCGGAACGGGCCGTCGTTCGGGGCACAGTGGGCGACGAACATCGACACGAGGGCGAGCCCGCGCAGCATGTCGACGCGCGCATCGCGCCCGTCGACGCCGCGGCGAGCACGTCGTGGGCTCACTGGCGTCTCACCGTGGCCCCGTCGAGACGAGTCGCCTCGTCATGTCGCCGCGCCCACGTCAGTGCGCGTGGTCGGCGGCGGCCAACTTCTTCGCGCCCTCACCGAGGACGGTGAGCGGCAGCAGCGTCTTGCCCGTGGGGCCGATCTGGATGTCGGTGTCCATCTGCGGGCACACGCCGCAGTCGAAGCACGGCGTCCAGCGGCAGTCGTCGACTTCTTCCTCGGAGAGGGCATCCTGCCAGTCCTGCCACAGCCAGTCCTTGTCGAGACCGGAGTCGAGGTGATCCCAGGGCAGCACCTCGAGCTCGCCGCGCTCACGCGTCGTGTACCAGTCGACGTCGATCGGGTGCTCGGAGGCGGCGAAGACCGCGTCGGCCTGCTCCATCCAGCGCTCGTAGCTGAAGTGCTCGCTCCAGCCGTCGAAGCGGCCGCCGTCACGCCACACGGCCTCGATGACGGCGCCGACGCGGCGGTCGCCGCGGCTCAGCAGACCCTCGACGATGCCGGGCTTGCCGTCGTGGTAACGCATGCCGATGCTTGAACCGAACTTCTTGTCGGCTCGGATGGCGTCCTTGAGCTTCTTGAGCCGCTCGTCCGTGGCCTCGGCCGACAGCTGAGCGCACCACTGGAACGGCGTGTGCGGCTTCGGTACGAACCCGCCGATGGAGACGGTGCAGCGGATGTCCTTGCGGCCGCTCACCTGGCGTCCGGTCTCGATGACGCGGCGCGCCATGTCGGCGATCTGCAGGACGTCCTCGTCGGTCTCGGTGGGCAGGCCGCACATGAAGTACAGCTTCACCTGGCGCCAGCCCGCGCCGTATGCCGCGGCAACGGTGTTGATGAGGTCGTCCTCGGAGACCATCTTGTTGATGACCTTGCGGATGCGCTCGCTGCCGCCCTCGGGCGCGAACGTCAGACCCGAGCGGCGGCCGTTGCGCGTCAGCTCGTTGGCGAGGTCGATGTTGAACGCGTCGACGCGCGTCGACGGCAGCGACAGACCCGTCTGCGTGCCCTCGTAACGGTCGGCGAGGCCCTTGGAGATCTCGGCGATCTCGGTGTGATCGGCGGAGCTCAGCGAGAGCAGGCCCACCTCCTCGAAGCCGGTCGCGGCGAGGCCCTTCTCGACCATCTCGCCGATGCCGGTGATCGAACGCTCGCGCACGGGGCGCGTGATCATGCCGGCCTGGCAGAAACGGCAACCACGCGTGCAGCCGCGGAAGATCTCGACGCTCATCCGCTCGTGGACGGACTCGGCCATCGGCACGAGCGGCTGCTTCGGGTAAGGCCACTCGTCGAGATCCATGACGGTGTGCTTCGCGACGCGCCACGGCACACCGTGCGCCTCCTCGCTCAGCACGACACGCTGGATGCGCCCGTCGGGCAGGTAGTCGACCTCGTACATCGACGGCACGTAGACGCTGCCCGTGCGCGCGAGTTCGAGCAGCAGCCCGCGACGCCCGCCGGGGCGCTCGGCGAGCTTCCACTCCTTGATGATGTCGGTGATGAGCAGGACGGCCTCTTCGCCGTCACCGATGACGGCGGCGTCGATGAAGTCGGCGATCGGCTCGGGGTTGAACGCCGAGTGCCCGCCCGCGAGGACGATCGGGTCGTCGATCGTGCGCTCGTCGGCATGCAGGGGGATTCCGCCGAGGTCGAGCGCCGTCAGCATGTTCGTGTACCCGAGTTCGGTCGAGAACGACATGCCGAGCACGTCGAAGTCGCGCACGCTGCGGTGTCCGTCGACGGTGAACTGCGGCACGCCCGCCTCACGCATCTTCGCCTCCATGTCCGGCCACATGGAGTAGGTGCGCTCGGCGAGCGCGTCGTCACGCTCGTTGAGCACTTCGTACAGGATCATGACGCCCTGGTTGGGCACGCCGACCTCGTAGGCGTCGGGGTACATGAGGGCCCAGCGCGTCGTCAGCTCCTGCCCGTCGGGGCCGTAGCCGCCGCAGTTCCAGTCCTTGACCTGGGCGTTGAGCTCGCCACCGACGTACTGGATCGGCTTGTTCACCTGCTCCAGTAGCGGCTCGAGATCGTGGAAGACAGACTCACCAGACATGTCCACCAGGGTAGTTCGGCCCAGGACGAGCGGCCAATCGTCGCCGGCGCGCCCGCTCAGGCGCTGCCCGTCTCACCTCCACGGCGTGACGCCGCCACGAGCGCGGCGACGAAGGCGTCGACGTCCTCGTCGCGGGTGTCGAACGAGCACATCCAGCGCACCTCGCCGCGCGCCTCGTCCCAGTCGTAGAACCGGTAGCTCTCGCGCAGTCGGTTCGCGACGTCGGCCGGCAGCGTCGCGAAGACGGCGTTGACCTGAGTCGGCTGCGTGAACGCGACCTCACCGAGCGCACCGCGCGCCTGCTCGGCCTCGATCCCGGCCCGCAGGCGTCGCGCCGCAGCGTTGGCCTGCGTCGCGTTCTCGCGCCACAGCTCACCGTCGTAGAGCGCGAGCAACTGCGCGGAGACGAAGCGCATCTTCGACGTCAGCTGCATGAGGAACTTGCGCGAGAACCCGAGCCCCGCACACGCCTCGGGCGTCAGCGCCACGACGGCCTCGGCGAGCATCGCGCCGTTCTTCGTGCCACCGAGGCTGATGGCGTCGACGCCGGCGTCCGTCGTGATGGCGCGCAGCGGCACCTCCAGCGCGGCGGCCGCGTTCGACAACCGCGCGCCGTCGAGGTGCACCTTGAGCCCTAGTCGGTGCGAGTGCTCGGCGATCGCGGCGATCTCGTCGGGCGTGTAGAGCGTGCCCAACTCGCTCGACTGCGTGATCGACACGACGCCGGCCTGGGCGCGGTGCTCATCCCCGAAACCCCATGCCTCGCGGTTGATGAGCTCCGGGGTGAGCTTGCCGTCCTCGGTCTCGACCGTGAGCAGCTTGAGCCCGCCGGTGCGCTCCGGCGCTCCACCCTCGTCGACGTGGATGTGCGCCGTCGTCGCGGCGATGACGGCGCCCCAGCGCGGCAGCATCGACTGCAGCGCGAGGACGTTCGCGCCCGTGCCGTTGAAGACCGGGTAGGCGATCGCGTCGTCACCGAAGTGGCCCCGCACGACCTCCTGCAGCCGCTGCGTGTAGTCGTCCGCACCGTAAGCGCCCTGGTGGCCGCCGTTGGCCGCGGCGAGCGCCTCGACGACGCGGGGGTGCATCCCCGCGTAGTTGTCGGACGCGAAGTCGCGCCGCGCGGTGTCGTGCAGCGCCTCGAACGGTTCGTGCTTCATCGTCGTCTCCTCAGTCATCGCGGCCCGTGATCCCTCGCGTCGAAGCGATGACGGGCGCCATCTTGCGCTCGAGCGCCTCGAAGAACATCGACAGCGGGAACTCGTCGTCGAGCACCGCGTCGGTGTAGCCCTTCGGCGGCCCCGCGAGCACCCCGTCGGGCAGCCCGCGCGCCCACACCGACGCCGGGTGCGGCGTCAGGACGGAACGGATCAGCTCGTACGCCGCGAGCCAGTGCGCGACCTTGGGGCGGTCGATCGAGCGCCAGTACAGCTCGTCGACGGCGTCGGCGAGTTCGATGATGCAGGCGGGCAGGCGCGACCACTCGACGGTGAGCTTCGAGTCCGTCCAGTTCATCACGCCACGCTGGTGCAGCCACGCGAACAGCAGCTGCCCGCCGAGACCGTCGTAGTTGCGCACACGGCCACCGGTGAGCGCGAACCGGAAGATCCGATCGAGCAGGACGGCGTACTGCACGCCGCGCGCATGCGTCAGCGTGTCACGCTCCACGGCGGTCAGGTTCTCCCCCGCGACGACACGCTCGCCGAGACGACGCTCGAGGTCGACGCAGTGACGGAACGCCGTGAGGTCGCAACGCAACTCCTCGAGCGAGTAGAGGAAGTACGGCATGCGCTGCTTGATCATGAACGGGTCGAACGGGAGATCGCCGCGCATGTGGCTGCGGTCGTGGATGAGATCCCACATGATGAAGGTCGCCTCGGTGAGCGACTGATCCTCGAGCATCGCCTGCGCCCCGCTCGGCAATTCGAGCTTCGTGATGCGCGCGGCTTCGCTGACGACGCGCCGGTAGCGCGCTGCCTCACGGTCCTGGAAGATCGCACCCCAGGTGAAGACGGGCGTCTCACGCGTCGCGACGGTCTCGGGGAACAGCACGGCCGAGTTCGTGTCGTAGCCGGAGGTGAAGTCGACGAAGCGCAGCGGCACGAACAGCGGGTTCTTGTACTCGCGCTCGAGGGTGTCGATGAACTCCGGCCAGATCACCTCGACGAGGACGGCCTCGAGGTGACGGTTCGGCGAACCGTTCTGGGTGTACATCGGGAACACGACGAGGTGGCGAACGCCGTCCTCGCGCTGGTTCTGCGGGTCGAATGCGACGAGCGAGTCGAGGAAGTCGGGCACGCCGAAACCGTCGTCGGCCCACCGGCGCAGGTCGACGACGAGCGCGTCGAGGTAGGCGGCGTCGTGCGGGAACGACGGCGCGAGCGCCTCGATCGCCGTCACGGCGCCCTCGAGCTCGGCGCCTACGGCGCCGGCGTCAGCCTCGGGGGCGAGAGAGCCATCCTTGACCTGCATCGCGGCGATGGCCTCGCATGCGGCCTTGAGCTCGCTCCACGCGGTGGTGTCCTCGACGACCTCGGGCTCCCCGACGACGGCCTTGACCTCACGGGTGGACGTGAGCAGCTGGGCACTGGACATGGACAACCTCCGATCGCTGAGTGCGAGCCGATGTAAGCGGCAAAGGGACTTGACGCCCCTCACACTATCGCGAGACGAAGGGTGGTGATGACCTGAGGCACGCGTGACCTGCGCGGACTCGGCGCGGGTGCGGGCACGCGAACGGGGCACCGAGCGTCATCGCCTCGAATGCCCCGTTCGTCGACCCGCGCGGCGGGCGGGTGTCAGTCGGTGTAGAGCTCGTCGAGGTCGTCCTTGAACTTCTTGACGACGACGCGGCGCTTGATCTTCATGCTGGGGGTGATCTCACCCTCCTCGACCGACAGGTCGCGCGGCAGGATGATGAAACGCTTGATCTGCTCCCAGCGGTTGAGACGCAGGTTCATCTCGTCGACGTAGCCCTGCACCATCTCACGGCACGCATCGCTCGTCACGACGTCGCGGTAGCTCTTGCCGGCCATGCCGTTCTTCTCGGCCCACTCGGCGATGGCGTCCTCGTCGAGCGTGATGATCGCGGAGACGAACTTGCGGCCATCGCCCTCGACAACGAGGTTCGAGGCGTACGGGCAGACGCCCTTGAACATCGCCTCGATGGCGCCGGGCGAGACGTACTTGCCGTTCGATGTCTTGAACAGATCCTTCTTGCGGTCGGTGATGCGAATGTGGCCCGACTCGGAGATCTCACCGATGTCACCGGTGTGGAACCAGCCGTCCGTCAGCACCTCGGCGGTCTCGCGCTCGAGGTTCCAGTAGCCCTGCATGACGCCGGGACCCTTGACGAGCAGTTCGTCGTCCTCACCGAGCTTGAACTCGGTGCCCGGCAGCGGCCAACCGACGGTGCCGACCTGGTTCGCGCCGAGGTAGGGACGGTTGACGCTCGCCGCCGCCGAAGACTCCGACAGGCCGTAGCCCTCGAGGATCGGCAGACCGATCGCGGAGAACCACAGCGCGATGTCCTTGTTGAGCGCCGCCGAGCCGGAGATGAAGTAGCGCACGTGACCGCCGAAGCGGGCGCGAATCTTCGACAGGATGATCTTGTCGGCCAACTTGTACTCGATCGCGAGACGCCCGGACGGCTCGCGGCCGTCGGCGCGCTCGTTGGCCACCTTGGTGCCGACCTCCACGGCCCAGCGGTACAGCTTGAGCTTCGCGCCGCCGTCGGCCTCCATCATCGTGTTGATCTTGCCGTACACCTTCTCGAAGATGCGCGGCGCGGCGCCCATCCACGTCGGCTGCGTCTCGGGCAGGTTGTCGATGATCTTGTCGACGCGACCGTCGACGACCGTCGGGAAACCGACCTGGATCGGCAGGCACAGCAGCATTTTGCCGAACACGTGTGACAAGGGCAGCCACAGGTACTGCACGTCACCCGCGTTGAGCAGACCGGTCGAGTCGACGGCGGACGCCTCGTACGTCCAGCAGTCGTGCGACAGGCGCACACCCTTCGCCTTGCCCGTCGTGCCCGAGGTGTAGATGAGGGTCGCGAGGTGCTGCGGCTTGATGCCGGCGACGCGGTCGTCGATGACGTCGGGCGTCTCCTCGAGACGGGTGCGGCCGAGCTCGCGCAGCTCGTCGAGCGTCATGACCCACTCGCCGTCACCCTCGCCGTCGAAGACGACGACCTTGACGACGTCGGGGATCTGCTCGCGCCCGCTACGCAGCTTCTCGACCTGACCGGTGTCCTCGGCGAACACGACGCGCGAGCCCGAGTCGGTGAGGATGTGGACGACGTCGGCGAGCTGGCTCGTCGGGTACACGGTCGTCGTCGCCGCGCCGGCGAGCATGTTGCCCAGGTCCGCGAGGACCCACTCCAGGCGGGTCGAGGAGGCGATGGCGACGCGGTCCTCGGCGTCCACGCCGAGCGCGACGAGGCCCGCCGCGATCTGACGGGCGTGCGTGTCGGTCTGCGCCCACGTCATCGACTTCCAGGCGCCGCCCTGCGGGAAGCGGTACGCCTCGTCCTGGCCGGACTTCGCGACGCGGTCGATGAACAGATGCGCGACGCTGCGGGCTCGGTTGTCGATGAGATCGCGCTCGAACTTCTCGTCGGCGATGTTCATGACCATGGGTAGGCGCCTCCAGTCGCAACTCGGCAGAGTGGTTACTCGCCAGTTTTCTTAGGTATAGCCCTCACCCTAGGCGAGAGCGGCGGGTCTTTTGGACGTTTCCGACGAGCCCGATCGCGGCCCAGCACGAAAACATGCTCGATCCACCGTACGAGACGAAAGGCAGCGGCACCCCCGTGACGGGCATGAGACCGAGGTTCATCCCGAGGTTCTCGAGCGTCTGGACGACGAACCATCCGGCGAGCGCGACGCAGACGAGGCGCGCGAAATCGTCCTCCGAACGGCGCGCCACGTGCAGCATGCGGACGACGACGAACAGCTCGAGCGCGACGACGCCCACGGCCCCGACGAACCCGAGCTCCTCCCCCGCGACGGAGAATACGAAGTCGGTGTACTGGAACGGGATGAACCCGCCCTGCGTCGAGCGTCCCTCGAACAAGCCCTGACCGAACAACCCCCCGGAACCGATGGCCGTCTTGACCTGCGCCACCTGGTAGCCGATGCCACTCGGGTCGGCGGTGGGGTCGACGAACGCGAGCAGCCGGTCGCGCTGATACGGCGCGAGCACGGGGGTGAACAGGGCGACGGCGACGACTCCCGCGAGCGCGGTGCCCGCGCCGAGCAGCACCCGCCGTCGCACCCCGGGGACGAGCAGCGCCGAGACCGCGAGCAGGGTGAGGACGACGGCTGAGCCGAAGTCGGGTTGTAGCATGATGAGCGCGAGGGGCACGGCGACGACGGCGAGCGGCAACCGCAGCTGCCGCAGGCCGAGGGGGCGCGGGTCGTCGCGGTCGGCGAGGACGGACGCGAGCGCCACGGTGAGCGCGACCTTCGCCATCTCCGACGGCTGGATCGAGAAGCCGGGCACTTCGATCCACGAGCGCGAACCGTTGATCGTGCTGCCGAGCGGTGTCAAGACGGCGAGGAGGGCGAGCAACGCGACGAGGTAGATCGCCGGGGCGAGCGCGCGCAACGTCCGCGGATCGAGACGCATGATGAGCGCCGCGAGGCCCACTCCGATGACGGCGTTGATGACGCCGCGCACGGCGAAGGCGGTGCCGGAGACGTGTGCGGTGGCCGACCACGTCAGCAGGATGCCGATGCCGGTGAGGCCGGCCGCCGCCGTCAGCAGGCCGAGGTCGAGGCGTGCGAGGTCGGCGAGGACGCGTCGCGGCTCGCTTCGCGCTGCGTTCACGCGGGCGCGAGCAAGTCGCGTGCCGCCTCGACGTCGCGCGTCATCTGCTCGATCAGTGCCTCGATCGAGTCGAACCTCACGTTGCCGCGCAGGTGCTGCACGAACTCGACGGCGACGATCTCGCCGTACAGGTCGAGGTCGGTGCGGTCGAGGACGTACGCCTCGACCGTGCGCTCGGGGATGTCGAACGTCGGGTTCGTGCCGACGCTGATGGCGGCGGGCAAGCGGTATTCGGGGTCGTCCTGGGCGAGCGAGCGACGCACGAGCCACCCCGCGTACACACCGTCAGCGGGGACGACGCCCTCGGCGTCCCGCGCAAGGTTGGCCGTCGGGAAACCGAGTTCGCGCCCGCGCTGGAAGCCCTTGACGACCTCCCCGACGACGCAGTGGTTGCGCCCGAGTACCTCGGCGGCCTCATCGACCTTGCCGCCCGCGATGAGTTCGCGCACCTGCGAGGACGACCAGCGCACGCCCGGGCCGACGTCGTCGAGGGCGATGACGTCGAAGCCGAACTCGCCCCCCAGCTCGCTCAGCGTCGTGATGTCGCCGGAGTTCTTCACGCCGAAGCGGGTGTCCTTGCCGACGACGACGCAGCGCGCATGCAGGGCGTCGACGAACGTCGTCTCGACGAACTCGCGCGGCGTCTGCGCGGCGAGCTCGCGGGTGAACGGCATGACGACGACGGCGTTGAGACCGAGCTGTTCGAGCAGGAACAGCCGGTCCTTCATGCCCGTCAGCATCTCGGGCGCCTTGTCGGGCGCGAGGACGGCGAGGGGGTGCGGCTCGAACGTCACGGCGACGCTCCTGAGCCCACGGGCGTGAGCCTCTTGCGCGACGCGCTGCATCACGGCGGCGTGGCCGCGGTGGACGCCGTCGAAGTTTCCGAGTGTGACGACGGTGGGCCCGAAGTCGGCGGGCAGGTCGTGGGGGTCAGTCAGGCGCAGCACGACGCCACCTTATCCGCCCGTGGACAGCTCTCGCTCGTCATCCGCCCGTGGACAGCTCTCGCTCGTCCATGCGTGCGAGACGCCACACGGCGAGCGCGCCGGCCCACGTCAGCACGAAGAGCGCGACGATGACGTACCCGACCGAGTCGAGCGGGATCGAACCCAGCCAGGCGACCGGGCCGCTCGTGATGTTCCACTTGTCGCTCACGACGCCGGCCAGTTCGATCGTGCCGATGACGAGGGCGACGAACACCGACAGGCCCGTCACGGTCGCGTTGTAGTAGAGCCGTCGCAGCGGTTTGGCGAAGGCCCATTCGTAGGCGCGGGACATGAAGATGCCGTCGATCGAGTCGAGCAGGCTCATGCCGGCGGCGAAGATGATCGGCAGGGTGAGGATCGCGTACCACGGCAGCGCGAAGGCCGCCGCCCCGCTCGCGAGGACGAGCAGCGAGATCTCGGTGGCCGTGTCGAAGCCGAGGCCGAACAGGAACCCTGTCGGGTACATCTGCACCGGCTTCGTGATCGACTTCGTCGCGCCCCGCAGGATGCGGGCGAAGAATCCGCGGCCATCGAGATGCCCCTCGAGCGCTTGCTCGTCGAGGCGGCCTTCACGCGCCCCGCGCCAGACGCGCACGATGCCGATGAGACTCATGAGGTTGAGGATGCCGATGACCCACAGGAAGACGCCGGAGACCGTCGGGCCGAAGACGCCGAGCCACTGGTGCAGCGTCGAGTCGTCGTCCTTCACCGGCCCGGCGATGGCCTTGATCCCGAGCGCGAGCAGCAGACACATCGTGAACACGACGCTCGAGTGGCCGAGGGAGAACCAGAAACCGACCGACACGGGCTTGTTCTCGCGACGGTCGGTGAGCAGCTTGCGCGTCGTGTTGTCGATGGCCGCGATGTGGTCGGCGTCGAAGGCGTGACGCATGCCGAGGGTATAGGCGGTGAGGCCGAGGCCGATGCCGAACAGCTGCTTGTGCCCGTCCGAGGTGATCTGCAGGTTCTGCGGTTCGACGACGAACGCGAGCACCCCCCACCCCACGACGTGCAGCAGCGCGACGAAACCCGCCATGCCGAGGATCGAGCGCTTCTCGTGGGCGTTGAACCCGTGCCACCAGCCGGTCAGACGGCTCATCGCCCATCCTTCGTCTCGTCGTGCGTTGCAGCGTCACCTTACCGCCCGGTGCGACAGCTTCGCACCTGGGTGAGCGTGGCGTGCGTCGCGGGCGCCGCGGGCGCCGCGGGTGGTGACCGCGGCGCGTGCTGCCTGCAGGCTCAGGCCGGGAAGGTGACGCGCGACTTCGCGGTGGCGGCTCGCTCGTCGAGGATCGCGGCGAGACGCCCGTCGGGCGCGATCGCCGCGACCGTCTCCTCCCCGCGGTGCGCCGAGGCGATCCGCTGGCCGTACCCGAGGGCGCGTTCTTCCTCGACATCGAGATCGTGGACGACGAAGGAATCCGCCGCGGCCTGCGCCATCGGGATGACGCGCGGGACGCCGCCGTCCCCGGCCTGCTCGGCGATCGTCTCCAGCGTCGCCGCATCCTCGAGGGTGAACGCGCCGACGCGGGTGCGCCGCAGCGCTGTGAGGTGCCCGCCGACGCCGAGCGCGGCGCCGAGATCGCGCGCGAGGGCGCGCACGTAGGTACCGGAGGTCACCTCGACGACGACGTCGAGGTCGACCACGGGCATGCCGTCGTCCGTGCTCGCCTCACGCACGTCGAGCACCTCGAAGCGGCTGACGGTGACGGAACGCGCGGCGAGGGCGACGTCCTCTCCCCCACGCACGCGGGCGTAGGAGCGCTTACCGTCGACCTTGATCGCGCTGACGCTGCTCGGCACCTGCTCGATGTCGCCGCTGAGCGAGGCGACGGCCGCCGCGAGGGCCTCGTCGCTCAGCTCCGCGCGCGTCAACGGCGTCGAGGCCGTGACGCCGCCCTCCGCGTCGTCGGTGATCGTCGTCTGGCCGAGGCGAATCGTCGCGGTGTACTCCTTGTCGCACCCGACGAGGAACGCCAGCAGCTTCGTCGCCTTGTTGACGCCGAGCACGAGCACGCCCGTCGCCATCGGGTCGAGTGTGCCGGCGTGGCCGACGCGGCGCGTGTTCGCGAGGCGCCGCATGCGGCCGACGACGTCGTGCGAGGTCCATCCGGCGGGCTTGTCGACGAGGACGAGCCCGTCGGGCGTCTGCGGACGCGCCTCGCGGCGGGGGCGCTGCTGGGCAGCGGACTCGCTCACGCCTCGTCGGCGGGTTCGGCCGGCTTCTTGTACGGGTCCGCCTCGCCCGCGTAGGCGGCGGTAGAGCGGTTACGGGCCAGTTCCTCGTCGCGGGCGCGCGTCTGGGCGAGCACGTCCTCGAGGTGTGCGGCGCCCTCGGGGATCGCGTCGGCGATGAACTCGAGCGTCGGCGTGAGACGGATGCCGAGGCCCTTGCCGACGTGGCTGCGGATGCGGCCCTTGTTGTCGGCGAGCGCTTCGGCCGTCGCGGCGCGCTCCTCGTCGCTGCCGAAGACGGTGTAGAACACGGACGCGTTCTGCAGGTCGCCGGTGACGCGCACGTCGGTGATCGTGAGGAAGCCGACGCGCTCGTCCTTGAGACGGAACTCGACGTACTCGGCGACGAGGGACTTGATGCGGTCGGCGACCTTGCGGGCGCGGGCCTGGTCGGCCATGGATGCCTCCTGATGCTGAAGTGAACTGCCCCAACCCTAGGCGATGGGCGCAGGCGGCGGCTCGACGACGCAGCCGGGCGCGGCCGTTACCGATCAGGGTGTCCCGTATGTACCGCTCAGCCCTTGCGCGCGACGACGATGTCGCGATCGATCGAGGCGTCGACGCGGTGACGGAAGGCGTCGGCGGCGACGTGCCCCTGCGTCGGGCCGTCCACGCCGTGGCCGTGCACGACGGTGAAGCCGTGAGCCTCGAGCGCTTCTGCCATCGCCTCGGGCCCGGCGACGTGACGGTTGTACGCGAGGCCGATCGTGCCGCCGGTGCGCAGCGCGTCGTGCCAGCCGGGCAGCGCGCGATCGAGCAGGCGCAACGGTGAACGGGCGAGCCGCTCGCCATTGCTACCGTGGCTGCCGTGCTGCACGCCGTAGGGCAGGTCGGTGACGACGACGTCGACGCTGGCGCGGCGCATGACGTCCGGCAGCTTGGTGGTGTCCATCGACAGGTACGTCACCTGCTGGGTGCGCCCCGCCTTCCAGTCCTCCTTGCTGGGAGCCGTCTCTAGCTCGAGGGCGCGACCGTACGTGCGGCCGCTGCGACGGATCTGTGTCGCGTCGATCTCGTGCTTGAGGCGGTGCGTGCGCAGCCACGTCGTGATGAACGCCTGGTACTGCTCGAAGTCGCCCTTGTCGACCTCGATGCCGGTGATGTCGAGGCCGCGCAGCAGACACGTGTTGAGCGTCGTGCCGCGCCCGCACATGGGGTCGAGGACGTGCAGCGTGCCGTCGAGCAGCTGTGCGGGACGCTTGCTCAGCGCCGCGGTGACGTTGAGCAGCAGGTGCGTGAACTGCTCGTTCGTCTTGCCCTGGTACTTCTGGATCGTGACGACGTCATCGGTGTAGAGCCTGCGTCGCTCCAGCGGGGTCGGGCTCAGCAGCCCGTCGCGCGCGCCGAAGAGCGCGAACGCGCCGCTGGCCTCGGAGACGACGCGGTCGAGCCGGTCGTCGTCACCGGCGACGGCGAGGTAGTCGACCCCTGCCACGGTGACGGGTTCGACGCTCGCCTCGATGCCGAGCGCACCCGCGAGCAGCGTGATCTCCGCAGCGTTGAGGCGCGCCGCGTCCCCCGCGTACACGCGGTTCGACGACGGCGCGAGCAGCAGCAGGCGCCCGTCCGGCGCCACGTCGGGCGGGGTCGAGACATCGGGGTTCAGCACGGGAGCGTCAAGAGTCACGGGCCCCATTCTGCCCGATCTGCCGCGCACGGCCGATGCCGCATGGCGCCGCGCAGCGCCGTGGCCCGGTGCCACGGCTGACTCACGCCATACACGACGGCGACCCCGCTCGAACCCCGGTGTGCGGGGTTCGAGCGGGGTCGCATCCGACCATGTGTCCGAGGCGATGAGGTCATCGCCTCGGACACGGCGAAGCGTCAGGCTCGGGGGATCTCCACCATCTCGTACGTGGTGATGAGGTCGCCCGTCTGGACGTCGTTGTGCGAACCGAGGTTGATACCGCACTCGAAGCCCTCGCGGACCTCGGTGACGTCGTCCTTGAAGCGTCGCAGACCGGCGATCTCGAGGCCTTCGACGATGACGACACCGTCGCGCGTGATGCGCGCCTTGGCGCCACGCTTGATCTCGCCGCTCCTGACCATCGATCCGGCGATGTTGCCGAACTTGGACGAGCGGAAGATCTCGCGGATCTCGGCGGAGCCCGTCTCGCGCTCCTCGTATTCCGGCTTGAGCATGCCCTTGAGGGCGAGCTCGATCTCCTCGATCGCCTGGTAGATGACCGAGTAGTAACGGATCTCGACGCCTTCCTTCTCGGCGTACTCCGCGTTCTGGCCTTCGGCGCGAACATTGAAGCCGACGATGATGGCGTCTGAGGCGACGGCGAGGTTGATGTTGTTCATCGTGATCGCGCCGACACCACGGTCGATGATCCGCAGGTCGACGTCGTCGCCCACGTCGATCTGGAGCAACGCGTCCTCGAGGGCTTCGACCGAACCCGACACGTCACCCTTGAGGATGAGGTTGAGGGTCTCGACCTTGCCCGCCGCAAGGTGCTCGTTGAGGTCCTCGAGGCTGATGCGCTTGCGCGCCTTGGCCAGCGAGGCCTGACGGTCGGCCGCTTCACGCTTCTCGGCGATCTGACGGGCCGTGCGGTCGTCCGGAGCGACGATGAACGTGTCACCGGCGCGCGGCACCGAGGCAAGACCGGTGACGAGCACCGGGCGGCTCGGGCCCGCTTCGGCGACGTTCTGGCCGTGCTCGTCGAGCATGGCGCGAACGCGTCCGTAGGCCTGACCCGTGACGATGGCGTCACCGACGCGCAACGTACCGGACTGCACGAGAACCGTCGCGACGGCACCGCGACCACGGTCGAGGTTGGCCTCGATCGCGACACCACGGGCGTCCTTGTTCGGGTTCGCACGCAGGTCGAGCGCCGCGTCGGCGGTGAGCAGCACGGCCTCGAGCAGCGAGTCGATGTTCTGACCCTGGCGGGCCGAGACGTCGACAAACATCGTGTCGCCGCCGTACTCCTCGGCGATGAGGTTGTACTCGGTGAGCTGCTGACGCACCTTCGCCGGGTTCGCGCCGTCGACGTCGATCTTGTTGACCGCGACGACGATCGGCACGTTCGCCGCCTGGGCGTGGTTGAGCGCCTCGATCGTCTGCGGCATCACGCCGTCATCGGCGGCGACCACGAGGATCGCGATGTCGGTGACCTTCGCACCGCGGGCACGCATGGCGGTGAACGCCTCGTGACCCGGGGTGTCGATGAACGTGATCGGACGGTCGACGCCCTCGTGCTCCTTGTGGACCTGGTAGGCACCGATGTGCTGGGTGATGCCGCCGGCCTCGCCCTGCGCGACGTCCGCGTTGCGGATCGCGTCGAGCAGGCGCGTCTTTCCGTGGTCGACGTGACCCATGACGGTGACGACCGGCGGACGCTGCTCGAGCACGTCGTCGCTCTCGCCCTCGGCCTCGGCGTCGAGGTCGATGTTGAACTGGCCGAAGAGCTCGCGCTCCTCCTCCTCCGGGGAGACGACACGGATGTCGTAGCCGAGCTCGGCGCCGAGCAGCTGGAACGTGTCCTCGTCCAGCGACTGCGTCGCCGTCGCCATCTCACCGAGGTGGAACAGCACGGTGACGAGCGATGCGGGGTTCGCGTCGATCTTGTCGGCGAAGTCCGTCAGCGACGCACCGCGACGCACCTGGATGATCGTCGAACCGTTGCCGCGAGGAACGCTCACGCCACCGATCGACGGCGCCTGCATCTGCTCGAACTCTTGACGCTTCGCGCGCTTGCTCTTGCGGCCGCGCACCTTGCTGCCACCGCGACCGAACGCACCCTGGGTGCCGCCGCGGCCACCGGGGCCACGACCGCCGCCACCGGGACGACCGGCGAAACCGCCGCCGCCGGGACGACCACCCGCACCGGGACGACCGCCACCGCCACCACGGGCGGGACGCTCACCGGGACGCGGCACGGCCGCCTGCGACGGCATCATGCCCGGGTTGGGGCGCGGACCACCGGTACGGGGGCCTCCGGCACCGGCGGAACCGCCGGGGCGCGGACCTGCCGCACCCGCGGGACGGGGGCCACCGGAGCCTGCGGGGCCACGGTTGCCGCCGGGACGCGGCATGCCCTGGCTCGGCGCGAACGGGTTGTTGCCGGGGCGTGCGCCGCCCTCGCGACGCTCACCGCCGTCACGGCGCTCGGTGCGCTCGCCGCCACGACGCTCGCCACCACGGCCCATGCCCTGGTTGGAGCTGAACGGGTTGTTGCCCGGACGCGGTGCGCCGGGGCGCGGGCCGGGACGGTTGCCAGAACGCTCGGGGCGCTCCGAACGCTCGCCACGCGACGGACCCGACGTGCTCGCCGGCTTCGCGGCTGGCCCGGGCTTGGGGCCGGGGCGCGCAGCAGCGGGCTTCGGTGCCGACGGTGCGGCCGCAGCGGGCTTGGGCGCGGACGGCGTCGCCGCGGCGGGTGCTGCCGGGGCAGCGACCGACTCGGTCTTGGCCGCAGGCTTCGGGGTGGCGCTCTCGGCCGGCTTCGACGGCGCCGCGGGTGCGGCATCGGCGGGGGCAGCCTTGGGAGCAGGCGCCTTCGGGCCCGGCTTGGGGGCGCCGGGCTTGGCGGACGAACCGCCAGCCGGCTTCGGGGAGCTCGACGGCACGTCGGCGGCGTCGCCACCGGCCTTCGTCGGCTTCGGGGGGTTCTCCTTGATCTTGCGCACGACGGGCGCTTCGATCGTCGAACTGGCGGACTTCACGAACTCGCCCTGCGCCTTGAGGTGCGCGAGCAGTTCCTTGCTCTCGACTCCGAGCTCCTTGGCGAGCTCGTGGACTCGAACCTTGGCCACGTTTCTCCTGTCAGATGGTGACGGGCGGCCAAGGCTTCGAGCAATTGCTTGCCCGGAGGATCAGCCGACCGCCGAGGGGTAGGTGTTCATCGGTGAGAACTCATCGGTTGCTCATCGCGTCAAACCCGCTTTCGGTCATGGTGTGTTCGCCGTCGGGCGACGGCAGGCGGGCGATCTCGGCCGCCACGTGTTCCTGCAGCGCCGCGGTGTGGACCGCGGTGTGCAGACGAAGTGCTCGTGCCCATGCCCGACGCTTGGTGGCCTGTTCGAGGCACGTCGTGTCGGCGTGGAGCCAGGCTCCTCGACCGGGCATCGCCTTGCGCGAGTCGAGCACCAGGCTGGCGCCGTCCTCGCTCACTGCGATGCGCAGCAAAACGGAACGGCCGCCCTTGCCCCGGCACCCGATGCAGGTTCGCTGCGGTTCTGCGGGCCGGGAGAGCTCGACGTTCGGGATCGGCACGTTCACACGCACCCCACCTTCACATCTGTCACCGTTCAAGCCCTACCCTACCCCCGCACAGCTCCGCGACGAAATGCGCGCACCCCGGCCACGCTCGGTGGCCGGGGTGCGCGCGAGACGTCTGAGGGCGCGCGCTCAGCGGGCCGACTCGTCGTCACGCCCGCCGTCGGCGAGCGCGGTGTCGGGCCGGATGTCGATGCGCCACCCCGTCAGCTTCGCCGCGAGACGGGCGTTCTGGCCCTCCTTGCCGATGGCGAGGCTGAGCTGGAAGTCGGGCACGACGACGCGGGCGGCTCGGGCCTTCGGGTCGACGACCTCGACCGACTCGACGCGCGAGGGCGACAGCGCCGCGGCGATGAACTCATCGGGCTGGCGCGAGTAGTCGACGATGTCGATCTTCTCGCCCTGCAGCTCGCTCATGACGGCGCGCACGCGCTGACCCATCGGGCCGATACAGGCGCCCTTGGCGTTGATGCCGGGCTTCGTGGCGTGCACCGCGATCTTGGTGCGGTGACCCGCCTCGCGCGCGAGCGCGGCGATCTCGACGCTACCGTCGGCGATCTCGGGCACCTCCATCGCGAACAGCTTGCGCACGAGGTTGGGGTGGGTGCGCGACAGCGAGATCTGCGGGCCCTTCGGGCCGCGGCGCACGGACACGACGTAGCAGCGCAGACGCTCGCCGTGACGGTAGGTCTCCCCCGGCACCTGCTCCGCGGTCGGCAGGATGCCCTCCACGGTGCCGAAGTCGACCTTGACGAACCGCGAGTCGAGGCTCTGCTGGATCGTGCCGGAGACGATGTCGCCTTCCTTGCCGATGAAGTCACCGAGGATGGCCTCGTCCTCGACGTCACGCATGCGCTGCATGATGACCTGACGGGCCGTACCCGCGGCGACCCGGCCGAAGTTCTTGGGGGTGTCGTCGAACTCGGGGCCGGGCTCGCTCCAGGTGCCGTCCTCCTGCTTCTCGCCGTCCTCGCGCGCCCACACGACGACATGACCCGTGCGGCGGTCGAGCTCGACGCGCGCCCGGCGGTAGGAGCCCTCCTCCTTCTGGTACGCGAGCAGCAGCGCCTGCTCGATGGCGGGGACGATGACGTCCATCGGAATCTCGCGCTCCCGCTCCAGGGCGCGCAGTGCAGCCATGTCGATGTCCATCAGACGTCCTCTCCCACGGCGTCGGCGTCGTCGCCGCGCGTGAATTCCACCTGCACCTTGGCGCCGGTGATCGATGTGTAATTGAGTCGGGCGGGCTCGGCGTCAGTGGCCGCCCCCGCCTTCTTGCCGCCCTGCTCGGGCGTCACCTCCACCGTCTGGTCGTCGGCGCGGGTGATGCGACCGGCGACCCTCGACTCGTCGTCGAGGGTGACGGTGACGAGGCGGCCGACGTTGCGCGCGAAGTGGCGCGGCAGCGTCAGCGGACGGTCGGTGCCGGGTGAGCTGACCTCGAGGACGTAGGGCTGTTCGCCCATGACGTCGCTCGCCTCGAGTTCTGCGTCGATGACGCGCGTGGCGTCCGTGACCTCGTCGAGCGTGACGGGCTCGATCGATTCCTCGACCGCCGTCTCGAGGGCGACGTCGCGGTCGACGAGCACGCGCACGAGGCGGCGCTTGCCGGCAGGTACGACGGTGACGTCCTCGACGAGGAGACCCAGTGGTTCGAGCTTCGGCAGAATCGTGTCGATGATCGTCTGTTCCGAGTTGCTCACTCGCGCCTCCTGGAGTTGTCGCCGTGCCGTGCACCCGTCGCCCGCGGCACGAGCCGTGAGGTGACGAATGCGCAGGCGTCGTGCCTGCGCATCGCCCCTGAGTCTATCGTGACGCGTGAGGAGCCGTCGTCGCCCGAGACCGGAGCGTCCCGGCTCGCCGCAGGTCAGCCCTACGACGGCGCGAGGCCCCGACGGTGCAGCATGCGCCGCTCGATCGGGCCAAAGAGCAGCACCTCCACGGCCAACCCGACGACGAGCACGAGAGCGATCGCGGCCATCACGGCTGGCATGTCCGAGTTCGCCTGCCCCTGGTTGAGCATCGAACCGAGACCGAATCCGAGCTTGGGCGACTGCACGATGAGCTCGGCGGCCATGAGGGAACGCCAGGCGAACGCCCAGCCCTGCTTGATGCCGCCGAGATAGGTCGGCATGGCCGCCGGCAGGAGGACGTGACGCACGAGTTGCGTGCGACTCGCTCCGAGGGCCCGGCCGGCTCGTTCGAACAGGGGCGGGACCTGATCCAACCCGCCGATCAATCCCATGGCGATCGAGGGCACTGCGGACAGCAGGATCACGGCGTACATCGTCGTGTCGCTGAGGTAGAACATCATGACGGCGAAGGGCACCCACGCGACCGACGGCAGGGACTGCATCGCTGCGAGCAGCGGTCGGAAGGCGCGCCGCGCCAGTCTCGCGCGGCCGACGACGAGCCCGAGTGTCGTGCCGAGCACGAGAGAGAGCGCGAAGCCCACCGCGCCGCGTCGCAGGCTGACCCAGATCGCGTCGAGCGCCTCCCCCGAGGTGAGGGAGGTCCACAGGGCCCGAGCGATGTCGGTGACCGGAGGGAGCACCCAGGCCGGTTTGACGTGTGCCCACACGAGAACCTGCCAGGCGAGGACCACGATCGCGAGCGCACCCAGCGGCGCTAGCACGGACAGCGGGTCGACGCGGCGTCGGCGCCGCGCCTGAGCCTGTTCGAGCGCGTCTAGTCCGGAGGTGACGTCGTCGTCACTGATCATCGATCTCGTGGGGCCGGGCGAGCGGTGCCGTCGGGCACTGGCCTCGAACGGATCCTCCTCGCGCATGTCGAACTCAGGCGTGGGCATGACGACTGATCTCCTCTCGCAGGCGCGAGGTGATCTCGCGGGACAGCTCACCGACGCCTGCGTCCTCGATGGCACGCGGCTGTGGCAGGTCGACGTCCCACGTCTGGCTGACGCGTCCCGGGCGCGAAGAGAGCAGGACGACACGTTGGCCGAGACGCACTGCTTCACGCACGTTGTGGGTGACGAAGATGACGGCCATGCCGTCGCGATGCCACACGTCGCTAAGTTCCCCATGGAGCAGGTCGCGCGTCATGGCGTCGAGGGCGGCGAATGGTTCGTCCATGAGCAGCAGGCGCGCGTTCTGGGCGAGTGCGCGCGCGAGGGCGACGCGTTGGCGTTGGCCTCCGGACAGTTCATGGGGTCGTCGATCCACTGCGCCGTCGAGCCGCACCGTCGCGAGCAGCTCCTGCGCCCGCTGGCGGCGTTCGGCGGAGGGCACGCCCCTGAATCGCAGGGGAGCCTCGACGTTCTCGCCGACGCTCAGCCACGGGAAGAGCGCGGAATCCTGAAACATCAGCGCCGGTTGAGGGCCGTCGACGTGCACGTCGCCCGCGCTGGCGGGTTCGAGCCCGGCGATGATCGACAGCAGGGTCGACTTGCCGCAGCCGGAGGCGCCGAGAACGCTGACGAACTCCCCCTGTTCGACCCTCAGGTCCAGCCCGCCGATCGCCTCGACGGCGTCGTCGCCCTGGCCGAAGACCTTGTGCAGACCGCGGATGTCGACCGCGGCCGGCTGTGCCGTCGAGCGTGCGTCGCTTGGCGGGGCGATCGGGTGTCGCTCGCCTGCCGTGGTGGTGTCGAACGTCATGTCAGCCCTTTCTGTGCACGCCGAGACCGGCGTCGGTGATCGCAGGCAGGGCGCGTGCAGCAAGGACCTGCCGGAGCGGGTCGAGGTCCGCCAACCCGCGCAGGTCGGGACGGACGTCGATGCCGCCCGTTCGCCACGTGTGTTCGGCGACCTGCGCGATGTTTGCCATCAACGGGTCCCAGGAGAACTGCACGTTGTCCATGGCCCGCTCGGCGACCGATCGCTTCAACTTCTTGCCGCTGAGCTTGCCGATCTCGGCGTTGAGCAGCACACTCGCGGCGCCCCGATGGCTGTTGATCCATTCGACGGTCTCGACGTGGGCCGCCAGGAGCTGCTCCACCTGAGCAGGCGCGCGTTCGAGGTACTCCTGGGTGACGAGCAGGCACGTCGTCACGAATCGGTGGTCGGGCCACTGGGTGCGCTCGTCGACGAGCACGTGCGCGCCGGCTTCGACGACGAGGCGAGAGACCCATGGCTCGGCCTGATAGCTGGCGTCGAGGCGCCCCTGGCGGAACTGATCGAGAGTCTGTGAGTTGGCCATCCACACGGTCTCCACCTCGTCCGCTCCCGGCCCCGTCGTCAGGTGGTGCTCGGCGAGCAGTGTCTTGAGGGCTACGTCCTGGGTGCCGCCGATCTGCGGCGTGGAGACGCTGCACCCACGCAGATCGTCGATCTTCTTCACTCCGGGACGAGCAACGAGCGCAGCGCCGTTCTCCGCTGCTCCGGCGAGGAGGCGCACTCCGGCGCCCTTCGTCCGCACCCACGCCGTGATCGCCGGGTTCGGGCCGAGGTAGGCGACGTCGATCGCGCCGGCGAGCATGGCCTGGACGGCGGCGGGCCCGTTGTCGAAGACCTGCCGCTCGATGGCCGTGCTGCCCAGATGGCGCGCGAACGTTCCGCGGGCCATGCCTGCGAGGGCCACGCCGTGGGTCAGGTTCGAGAAGTGCCCCAATCGCAGGCGATGCGGGCTCGCCTCAGCCGCCCCGCACCCCGACAGGGCCGGTGTCATGAAGGGGGCGGCGAGGCCAGCGCCGAGGAGCGTCCGGCGCCCGATCTGGGGTGATCGGGCCCGGGATCGGTGTACGGCATCGACAGGTGCGTGATCGTCGCGCATGTCAGCCAGCCAGCCAATCCTCTTCGGATTCGAGCTGCGCGGCGTCGTCGTCCGCACCCGAACCGAGCCCCGCACCCGACATGCCGGCTCCGAGCGTGGCGCCGCTCGCGGGATCGATGACGAGGAACGCGCCGGTCGCCCGGTGGCTGTCGTACGGGTCGAGCACCACGGGCTCGGCCAGACGCAGACGGACTCGTCCGATCGTGTTGAGCGTCATCACTGCTTCAGGGCCGGCTGCGTGCCACGTGCTCGTCTCGACGTCCCACAGATGCGTGATGTCGTCGACGACCGCGCGCACCACCTTGGTGCCCGCCTTGACGAGGACGCGCTGACGGACACGCCCGTCCGCAGCCGCGAGCCACGCGAGCACTCCGCTCACCTCGGAGTCGGCAACCGGTTGATCGGGGTCGGCCACGAGCGACAGGACCTCACCACGAGCGACGTCAAGTTCGTCGCCCAGACGCACCGTCACTGACTCGCCCGCTACGGCCACCTCACGCGAGCCCACCGGAGTGTCGATCGCGACGACCCGGCTCGTCAGGCCCGAGGACACCGCGCGCACACGGTCACCGACGTGCAGGACGCCGGAGGCGATGCGGCCGGCGAGACCGCGATAATCCGGATGCTCGGCGGTGCGAGGCCGGATGACGAGCTGGACCGGCATGCGGAACGACTCGGCCCGCAGGTCATCGCGGACGGGTAGCGACTCGAGCAGGTCGAGCAGCGGCGGGTGGTCGTACCCGTCGGGGGCCGGAGCGACGACCCCCTCGCCCGTCAGCGCAGATAGCGCGACGACGCGGGGATCGCTGAGGCCCACCCTGTCGGCCAGGTCGATCGCCTGGGTCCGGACCTCGTCGAACCGCGAGCGCGACCACTCGAGGGCATCCATCTTGTTGACGGCGAAGATGACGTGCGGAACACGCAGCAGCGCCATCAACGCGGCGTGACGACGCGTCTGGTCGCTGACCCCGTGTCGCGCGTCCACGAGGACGACGGCTGCGTCAGCGGTGGAGGCGCCAGTGACCATGTTGCGCGTGTACTGCACGTGCCCCGGGGTGTCGGCGAGGACGAAGGTGCGCCGGGGCGTGGAGAAGTACCGGTACGCCACGTCGATCGTGATGCCCTGTTCGCGCTCGGCGCGCAGCCCGTCCGTCAGGAGAGCAAGGTCGACCTGCTCGGCGCCGCGCGAGGTGCTCGCGGCCACCATCGAGTCGTAGGTGTCGGCCAGGATGTTCTTCGTGTCGTGCAGGAGCCGGCCGACGAGGGTGGACTTGCCGTCGTCGACGCTCCCGGCGACGACCAGACGGAGTTGGCCGAGCCCGTTGCGGGCGCTATGCGGCGCGGGTGGCTGTGCTGTGGTTGTCGTCATCTCTAGAAGTACCCTTCTCGCTTGCGGTCTTCCATCGCTGCCTCGGACAGGCGGTCGTCGGCGCGGGTGGCACCGCGTTCGCTCAGATGGCTGGCTGCGACCTCGGCGATGATGTCGCTCGTCGTCCGCGCCTCGGAGGCGACGGCGCCCGTGCAGGAGCCGTCACCGACGGTTCGGTAGCGAACCGTCCTGGTGACGAGCGGTTCGTCGTCACGTGGGCCGAACCACGGCCCAGGTGTCAACCACATCCCGTCGCGCAGGAATACGTCCCGTTCGTGGGCGTAGTAGATGGGTGGCAGCGCGACGTCCTCGGCCTCGATGTAGCGCCAGACGTCGAGTTCGGTCCAGTTGCTCAACGGGAAGACCCGGGTGTTCTCCCCGGGGGCGTGTCGGCCGTTGTAGAGGTTCCACAGCTCCGGACGCTGCCCGCGCGGGTCCCACCCTCCCATGGCGCTGCGCACCGAGAAGATGCGTTCCTTCGCGCGCGCCCTGTCCTCGTCACGGCGCGCCCCACCGAGCAGCGCGTCGAAGCGCTCGGTCTCGATGGTGTCGACGAGCGGCACGGTCTGCAGCGGATTGCGGGTGCCGTCGGGACGCTCGACGAGACGCCCGTCGGCGATCCAGTCCTCGACGGCGGCGACGTGCAGCCGCAGGCCGTGACGCTCGACGACCTCGTCGCGAAAGGCGATGACCTCGGGCAGGTTGTGGCCGGTGTCGACGTGCAGCAGCGTCAGCGGCAACGGCGCGGGGGCGAGCGCCTTGAGTGCGACGTGCAGCAGCACTGCGGAGTCCTTGCCGCCGCTGAACAGCAGCGCAGGGCGTTCGAACTCGGCGACGACCTCGCGGATGATCTCGATGGCCTCGGCCTCGAGTGCCCGCAACGTCGACAGCTCGCCGGCGGGGTTCGTGGAGACGTCCGGTGGCGTCATCGTCTCGGTCATGCGGGTGTCCTCTCCTCATCGATGAGACGCAGGATCTCGGCGAGGGATTCCTCGATCGAGCGGCCCTGGGTCTCGAGACGCAATTCGGGGTTGGTCGGAACCTCGTAGGGGTCGTCGAGGCCTGTCATTCCGGTGAGTTCGCCGGCCTCGGCCCGGGCGTACAGGCCCTTGACGTCGCGTCGCGCGCACTCCTCGAGCGACGTTGCGACGAAGACCTCGAGGTAGCGACTACCGCTGCGCTCGTGGCGTGCGCGGTTCTCGGCGCGTGCATCGGCGTACGGGGCGATGACCGGCACGATCGCCCACACACCGTTGCGGGCGAGCAGGTCGGCGACGAAACCGACGCGCGTCACGTGGGTGTTCCGGTCCGCCCGGGAGAACCCGAGGCCGGCGCTGAGGGAGGTGCGCAGTTCGTCGCCGTCGAGCAGTTCGACGCGTTCGCCCCGCTCGCGCAGGGCGGCGACGAGGCGCTCGGCGAGTGTCGACTTGCCCGCTCCGGACAGGCCCGTGAGCCACACGGTCGCGGCGCTCATGTGTTGATCCCGCATTCGACCTTGTCGCGGCCCGCCCAGCGTCCGGCGCGGGCGTCCTCGCCCGGCGCCACCCGGCGGGTGCAGGTGGCGCACCCGATCGAGGGGTAGCCCTGGGTGAGCAGCGGGTTCGTGACGATGGCGTGCTCGGCGATGTAGGCCTTGACGTCGGCGTCGCTCCACGCGACGATCGGCGCGACCTTGATGCGTTCGCGGCGCTCGTCGAAGCTGACGACCGGTGTGTCGCGCCGCGTGATCGCCTCGCTGCGACGCACCCCGGTGGCCCACGCCTCGTAGCCGTCGAGGGCCTCGTCGAGCGGGTGGGTCTTGCGCAGCGCGCAGCACAGATCGGGGTCGCGTTCGAAGAGGTTCGCGCCGTACGTCGCATCCTGCTCCGCGACACTCTGGGACGGTTCGAGGGTGCGCACCGTGACGTCGTACGTCGAGGCGACCGCGTCGCGGGTCTGCAGCGTCTCTTCGAAGTGGTACCCGGTATCGAGGAAGAGCACGTCGACGCCCGGCAGGCTGCGGGACGCGAGATGCGTCAGCACGGCGTCCTGCATGGAGGTGGCCACGGCGAAGCGTTCCCCGAACTCCGCGGCCGCCCAATCGAGCACGGCCTCCGCCGGTGCACCGTCGAGCTCGCCGGCGGCCCGAATGGCGATCCGACGCAGCTCGTCGGGCTCGCGCACGACCTGGGTCATCGCAGCTCCTCCTCGTCGGCGCGGCGGGCCCAGTCGCCGAAGCTCTCGCCGCTCTCGCGTGCGGCGACGTACCGCGTCACGACGCGTTCGACGTAGTCGCCCAGCTCGCTCGCGGCGACCTTGTGGGCGCGCAGCTTGCGCCCGACGACGAGGTCCTCGCCCAGGCCACCACCGAGGTGGACCTGGTAGCCGGGCACCTGCTCACCGGCCGCGTCGGTGATGATCTGGCCCTTGAGACCGATGTCCGCCACCTGGATGCGGGCGCAACTGTTCGGGCAACCGTTGAGATGGATCGCGATGGGGTGCTCGAGCTGGTCGTCGAGGTGACCGAGACGCTCCTCGAGCTCGGCGACGAGGTCGTGGGCTCGCTGCTTCGTCTCGACGATGGCAAGCTTGCAGAACTCCAGGCCCGTGCACGCCATCGTCGCGCGGCGCCACGGCGACGGACGCCCGTCGAAGCCGAGCGGCCGCATCGTCTCGAGCAGCGGCTCGACGGCGTCGTCGGGCACGTCGAGGACGACGAGCTTCTGGTAGGCGGTCAGGCGCAGCCGGTCGCTGCCGGCGGCCTCCATCGCGTCGGCGACGCCCGCGAGCGCCGCACCGCTCGTGCGCCCTGCGATCGGCGCGAACCCGACGAGGTTGCGTCCGTCCTTCTGACGATGCACACCCACGTGGTCGATCGTGTGCTTCGGCGTGGGCGCGGCGGGCCCGTCGAGCAGGGGGCGCCCGAGGTACTCGCGCTCCAGCACCTCACGCGTCTTGTCGGCGCCCCAGTCCTCGACGAGGTACTTGAGACGCGCGCGGTTGCGCAGCCGGCGGTAGCCGTGATCGCGGAACAGCTTGACGGTCGCGAGCCAGACCTCGGGCACCTCTTCGAGCGGCACCCAAGCACCGAGGCGCAGCGCGAAGAACGCCTTCGTCGACAGCCCTCCCCCGATCTGCAGATCGAAGCCGGGGCCGTGGTCGGGGTGGACGACGCCGACGAAGCTGATGTCGTTGATCTCAGGGGCGGCGTCGGGCAGCCACGCGATCGACGACTTGAACTTGCGCGGCAGGTTCGCGAGATCAGGGTCGCCCACGTAGTTGGCCTTGATGAACTCGATCGCGGGGGTCGCGTCGATCACCTCGTCGGGGTGCACGCTGGCCACCGGCGAACCGAGCGTGGTGCGCGTGCAGTCACCGCAGGCCTCGAGCGTATCGAGACCGACGGCCTCGAGACGGCGCCAGATCTCTGGCACGTCCTCGATCGCGATCCAGTGGTACTGGATGTTGTTGCGGTCGGTGATGTCGGCCGTGCTGCGCGCGAAATCGGTGGAGATGCTCGCGAGCACCCGCAGCTGCTCGCGCGAGAGCTGCCCGCCGTCGATGCGCACGCGCATCATGAAGTACTCGTCATCGAGCTCCTCGGGCGCCAGCGTCGCCGTCTTGCCGCCGTCGATGCCCTGCTTGCGCTGGGTGTACAGGCCCATCCAGCGCATACGGCCGCGCAGATCGGTACCCGGGATGCTGTCGAAGCCCTCGCGGGCATACTGCTCGAGGATGCGGGCGCGCACGTTGAGGGGCGCGTCCTCGGCCTTGAAGACCTCGTTCGGGTTGAGCGGGTCGAACTCGCCCTTGGCCCACTGCCCCTCGGGCTTGGCCGTGCGCTGCGTGGCGCGGGGACGTTCACTCGTCGTCGTCATCGTCCGCTCCTTCGTCGTTTCTCTCGGGCTCGAGGTACATAACCTTGTCTTCGGTTCAGCAAAACTGCAAATGATGGATAACGGGATGTTCATCCTGTGGGAAGGCACGGTGAGCCTGACGCGCCCACGGTGCGCGTGGCGTCACCGCCCGCCGGAACGCGCGGTCAGTGCGTGCGAGACTGTGCCCATGCCCGACGCTCGTCTCACCCGCCGCACCGCGCTCGCCGCCGTCGTCCTCACCGCCACGAGCGCCTGCAGGCTGCGCGTGGAGAAGGACGCGCCCCTGCCGGGGCCGACGGCGGCACCGGCGCCCGATTCGGGCCCCCTCGAGGCTGTGCGTCGTCACCTCGTGGTCGCGATGAGCGCGGCGAGCCAGGAGACGAACCACCGCCGGGAGGCCGCCGACGCGCGCGGCGCCCACGTCGCCGAACTCAAACGACTCGACGCGACGCTGCGCGGCATCGGCGCGACGTCGCTGCCCAGCGTCAGCGTCAGCGTCAGCGCCACTGCCGCGCCCAGCGTGTCGGCGTCAGCGTCTGCGTCGCCATCGGCGTCGGCGTCCGGAAAGAGCTCCCGCGCGAGCGTCCCGGCGTCGTCGCCCTCGGCGAGCAGCAGCCCCGCCGCGACGGCGTGGACCCGCGCCGAGAGCGACTGGGCCTCCCCCGCGCTGTGCGCGAGCCTTCAGAAGGTGTCGGCGGCATCGAGGCCTCTCGCCCTGTCGATCGCCGCGCGCGGGCTCAGCTCGCTGCCGGTTGGCGTTTCCGTGCCGTGGTCCGCGACGGCGTCGGTGCCCTCGTCGTCGGCCCTGCTCGAGGCGAACGCGGTGACGATCCACGCGCTCGAGTGGTGGGCGGCGCGCACCGATCCCGACGATCGCGGTGACGTCCCCGACCTGCTCGACGACCTCTACGCCGTGCGCTCGCTCGCGGAATCGTCGGCGTCATCGGGGTCGCCGTCGTCGTCATCGTCTGCTTCCGCGAGCCCCGCTGCGCCCGCGCGCCGCTACGACTCGCTCGCCGCGGCCCGCGCCGATGCGGGCAAGGCGGCCGCGGCTGTGATGTCGGCGTGCGCCGTCGCGGCGACGGGCACGCGCAGCGCCGATGATGTCAACGGGCTGCTGCTCGCGTGGTCGAGCGCGGCCCGCACGGTGCGCTTCGGTGGGGGCAGCGTGTCGCCGTTCCCGGGCCTCACGACCTGAGCAGGCCTGCCGGGAATAAACTCGTCCCATGCGCATTCGGGGACGCGCGGCCGCCGCCGCACCACTGATCTCGCTGCTCGCTCTCACGGCCTGTTCGGGCAGCTCGCACGACACGGGCGGCGCTTCGGGCTCCGGGGCGTCATCGAAGGCCGGCGCGTCGAGCAGTTCCGGTGGGAGTGCGAGCCCCTCGGCGAGCTCTTCGCTCGCTCCCCCGGGGCCGGTCAAGAACAAGCCGGGCAGCATCACGATCGGCGCGTCGGGCGACCTCATCGTCCACCCGTCGATCACGCAGATGGCCCGTCGTGCCGCAGGCGGCACGGGGTACCGCTTCGATCAGTTCTTCGGCCAGATCTCCCCCGTCACGAAGGCGGGAGATCTACGCATCTGCCAGATGGAGAACCCGCTGTCGCGTGACGACACGAACCTGGCGCGCGAGCTGAGCTTCAACGCGCCCCACGAGTTCGCGACGACGGTGAAGTCCATGGGGTTCGACGGGTGCTCGACGGCCAACAACCACGCCTACGACCGCGGCCTCTCAGGGCTGGCGAGCACGCGCAGCGTCATGGCCGCGAACGGTCTGCAGGCGGCCGGCCCGGCCGCGTCCGCCGGCGAGAAGGGCCAGCCCGTGTTCTACGAGGCCAAGGGGTTCAAGGTCGCGCAACTGTCGTACAGCTACACGCTCGACAACCGCATCAACGGCGACCAGACGGGCACTCCCAAGGACGCGCCCTGGGTCGCGGACAACCTGTACTCGGTGCGCACCCCGGAAGGCATCCAGGCCGATGCCGCCGAAGCGCGCAAGCAGGGCGCCGACATCGTCGTCGTCTCGATGCACTGGGGCATCGAGTACAAGCCTGTCTCGGCGGAGCAGAAGAAGTACGCGGACGCGTTGCTGCGCTCTGGGCAGGTCGACTGGATCATCGGCAACCATCCGCACATCGTGCAGCCGTGTCAGAAGATCGACGGACGGTACGTCTCCTACGCCCTCGGCAACCTGTTCTCCGGCCAGCAGGCCGCATATCTGCCGGGCACGGCGGACGGCGCGTACGCGAGCGTCACCTTCACGCGCGACGCGGGCGGCAAGATCAGCCAATCGATGACGTACCAGCCCACCTATCAGGACCAAAAGACGCGCGTCGTCGAGCTGGCCACCCCGTCGCAGAACCCAGCATCCTACGCCAAGACGACCGCGACGATGGGTGCGTTCGGCTGCGACGCCAAGCCGGCGTCCTGACGGGTGACGGCACCCGCCGCCGCCGCCGGACGCTCGAGCCGTGGTAGCCGGTGAGGCGCCGGGCGCGGCTGAGCGTCAGAGCACGCCGAACTGCGCGGCGGTGTCGTAGCTGAGCTTGACGACGAAGGCCCCTACGACGACGACGAACACGGCGCGCACGAACCCGGCCCCCTTCGAGACGGCGGTCCGGGCGCCGAGATAGCCGCCCGCGAGGTTCGCGACGCCGAGCACGAGGCCGACACGCCAGGCCACCGCACCTGCCGGGATGAACACGACGAGGGCGGCGAGGTTCGTCGCGAAGTTGGCGAGCTTGGCCTTGGCGGAGGCCTCGAGGAAGCGGTAGCCGAGCAGGCTGACGAGCGCGAAGACGAAGAACGAGCCCGTCCCCGGGCCGAGCGCGCCGTCGTACAGGCCGACGCCCAGGCCAATGGCACCCGCCGTCGCGTAATGGCGCCGGCTGCCCGCGTGCCGCAGGTTCTCGAGCTGCCCCATCGAGGGCTTGAACAGCGTGTACGCGCCGACGGCGACGAGGACGACGAGGATGATCGGGTTGAACGCGCTGCGCGGGATGTGACTGGCGAGCGCCGCACCCGCCATCGAGCCGGCGAACGCCATCACGGCGAGCGGCAGCGCGGTGCGCAGATCGGGACGCACCCGCCGAAGGTACGTCGCCGAGCTCACCGACGTGCCACAGATCGAACCCAGCTTGTTCGTCGCGAGCAGTTGGGCCGGCGCGGCGTGCGGAAACGCGACCATGAGGGCCGGCAACTGCACGAGCCCGCCTCCGCCGACGACGGCGTCGATCCATCCCGCGCAGGCCGCCGCGAGCGCCAGCAGGGTGAGGGTCAGGGTTCCCGGGTCGTTCACCCCGTCATCCTGGGCCGCGCGCTGCGTGCCCGCAAACGTCTCTCAGTTCGTGACCGCCGCGCCCGCGCCGCTCGTGACCGGGGCGGCGGCCGTTCGACGCGCGAGAGCCACCACGTCGGGCCGTGGTGGCTCTCGTGACGCAGGGTCGGATCAGGCGCCGCGCACCTCGGAGAGCACCTCGGCCGCCACCTCGTCGACGGCGACGTCACGCGAGGTGCCCGAGCGGCGGTCCTTGACCTCGATCGTGCCGTCGGAGAGGCCACGCCCGAGCACGACGATCGTCGGGACGCCGATGAGCTCGGCGTCCTTGAACTTCACGCCGGGGCTGACCTTCGGACGGTCGTCGAACAGGACGCCGAGCCCGGCCGACTCGAGGTCGGCGACGACCTGCTCCGCCTTCTCGAAGACCGCGGCGTCCTTGCCCGTGGCGACGACGTGGACGTCGAACGGCGCGATGTGACGCGGCCAGATGAGGCCCTTGTCGTCGAGGTTGTCCTCAGCGATGGCGGCGACGGCGCGGGAGACGCCGATGCCGTAGGAGCCCATCGTCACCGTCACGAGCTTGCCGTTCTCGTCGAGCACCTTGAGCCCGAGCGCCTCGGCATACTTCGTGCCGAGCTGGAAGATGTGACCCATCTCGATGCCGCGCGCGAGCGTCAGGGGGCCCGAACCGTCGGGGGCCGGGTCGCCCTCCTTGATCCGCGCCGCCTGGATCGTGCCGCCGGCGGTGAAATCGCGGCCGTGGACGAGGTCGATGACGTGCTTGCCGCTGACGTCGGCGCCCGTCACCCACGCCGAGCCCTCGGCGATGCTGGGGTCGAGCAGGTAACGGATGCCGGAGGCCTTTTCCTCGCCGAGCACGCCCGGGCCGATGTAGCCCTTCGCGAGCATCGGGTAGGCGGCGAAGTCCTTCTCCTCGAACGCCTCGACGTCAGCCGGAGCGACCTGAGCCTCGAGGCGCTTGGCGTCGACCTCGCGATCGCCGGGCACGCCGATCGCAAGCGGTTCGCGCGTGCCGTCGGGGTGGACGAGCATGACGATGACGTTCTTCAGCGTGTCGGCAGCCGTCCACTCGCGTCCGTCGTCGCGCGGGTGATTCGCGTTGAGGGCCGCGACGAGCGTCTCGATGGTCGGGGTCTCGGGGGTGTCCTCGATGTGTGCGGGGCCGACGCTCACCTCGACGGGCTCGGCCTGCGGCACGACGACGGCCTCGACGTTCGCCGCGAAACCGCCGGGCGAGCGGACGAACGTGTCCTCACCGTGGCGGCTGACGGCGAGGAACTCCTCCGACGCCGAACCGCCCATCGCACCCGAGTCGGCGTGGACGACGACGTACTCGAAGCCGAGGCGGTCGAAGATCTTGACGTACGCGCCGCGGTGCTTGGCGTAGCTCTCCTCAAGGCCCTGCTTCGTGTGATCGAAGGAGTACGAGTCCTTCATGATGAACTCGCGCCCGCGCAGCAGGCCGGCGCGCGGGCGGGCCTCGTCGCGGTACTTCGTCTGGATCTGGAACAGCGTCGTCGGCAGGTCCTTGTAGCTCGAGAACATGTCCTTCACCGTGATGGTGAACATCTCCTCGTGCGTCGGGCCGAGGAGCATGTCGACGCCCTTGCGGTCCTGCAGGCGGAACAGGTTGGGGCCGTACTCGTCCCAGCGGTTCGTCGCCTCATAGGGTTCGCGCGGCAGCAGCGCGGGGAAGCTCAGCTCCTGCGCGCCGATGGCCTCCATCTCCTCGCGGACGATGGTCTCGACGTTACGCAGCACCTTGAGCCCGAGCGGCAACCACGTGTACACGCCGGGCGCGGCGCGTCGGATGTAGCCGGCGCGCACGAGCAGCTTGTGGCCCGGCAGCTCGGCGTCCGCCGGATCCTCGCGAAGCGTTCGCAGGAACAGGTTGGACATGCGCTGGGCCACGGTCTCTCCTCGGGTCGTGTCGCGGTCGCTCCGCGTGACTCGGCCCCACAATATCCCGGCCCGCCCAGGGCGTGCACGGCCCGCATCCACCCGATGCTCGGGCCGCGAGGCCTTCCTGAGATCCATGCAGATTCGACTGCGTCACAATCCGTCCTTCGCCGTCTCCCGTCTCCTGCGCACTCGCCCGGCGTGCAGATCTCCAGCAAGGCCGCCAGCGGCGGCATCATGAAGGGGCTCAAGCGCTCCGTGCTCTGCGGTGAGTCCTTCTTCTCGACGACGTACACCGCCCCCGCCGAGGGCGGGTGGGTCGACATCGCCGGCGTCCTGCCCGGCGACATGTTGCCGCTCGAGACCCAGCCCGATCGCCCCTGCTTCGTCATCAGCGGCAACTGGATGGCCAGCAGTGAGGGCATGGAGGTCACCTCGCAGTTCGGTGGCATGAAGAACCTCTTCGGCGGCGAGGGCGGCTTCGGCCTCGAGGCCAGCGGTCAGGGCCTCAGCGTCTACGGCGCGGTCGACGTCACGGACCTCGCTCCGGGCGAGCGTGACGTCATCCACACCGGGCACGTCATCGCCTACGACCTGGGGATGCAGTTCACAACGCGTCGGGCCGTCGAAGGACGCTCGATCCAGTCGATGAAGTCCGGTGAAGGGCTCGTTTCGACTTCGTCAGGCCCGGGCGCGTGCTCCTGCAGTCACGCAACCGCAGGCGTTCGCTGAGTGGGCCGCCAAGCTCATGCCCTCGACGAACGAGCAGGGCGGCCACGGCGGGCTGTTCGACTGACCGCCAGGGGGTCAGGGCCGCGGCGTCGCGCGTCGGGCGATGGCGGCGCTCGCGGCCGACGTGCCGAGGGTGCCGAACACGCCGCCCCACTCCCCCTGCACGCGGCTCGCGATGAACGCGTCGCTGACGCTCGACGGCGCGCTGCGCAGCAGCAGGCTCGCCTGGAGGACGACGGCCATTCGAGCGCTGATGTCGCGGGCGCGGTACTCCGCGTCGTCGGGCGTCAACGACACGACGTCGGCGAGCACCTGTTTCGTCGCGACGTCGAGCCCGGGGTGGTCGCCGCGGGTCACGTCGAGCTCGCGGCTGAAGGCCTCGAACGCCTCCGGCGAACGCGTCAGGGCGCGCAGGACGTCGAGGGCGTTGACGCTGCCCGAGCCCTCCCAGATCGAGTTGAGCGGCGACTCGCGGAACAGCAGCGGCATGCCCGACTCCTCGACGTACCCGTTGCCGCCGAGGCATTCGAGGGCCTCGGCGACGTGCATCGGCGTGCGCTTGCACACCCAGAACTTCGCGAGCGGCAGTGCGAAGCGACGGAACGCGCGCTCGTGCTCGCTGCCGGGATCGCCTGATTCGATACGGTCGACGCTCGCCGCGAGGCGCATGCCGAGCGCCGTCGCGGCCTCCGACTCGATCGCGAGATCGGCGAGGACGTTCTGCATCGCGGGCTTGTCGGCGAGGACGCCGCCGAAGGCCTGACGGCGCGCGGTGTACCAGGCCGCCTCGCTCGTCGCGCGACGCATGAGCCCGGCCGAGCCGAGGACGCAGTCGAGCCGCGTCGCGCTCACCATCTCGATGATCGTGCGCACGCCCGCACCCTCGTCACCGAGGCGGGTGGCGTAGGCGTCGTGGAACTCGAGTTCGCTGCTCGCGTTGGAGCGGTTGCCGAGCTTGTCCTTGAGCCGGACGATGCGCAGCGCGATGCGAGTGCCGTCAGGGTGCACGCGCGGCACGACGAAGCAGGTCAGCCCGCCGGGAGCCTGCGCGAGGACGAGGAACAGATCGTCCGTCGGCGCGCTCGTGAACCACTTGTGCCCGCGCAGCGAATAGACGGCGGCGCCGTCGTCGTCGAAACCCGACGGGGTGGCCTCGGTGACGTTGGTGCGCACGTCGGAGCCGCCCTGCTTCTCCGTCATCCCCATCCCCGCGAGCAGCCCCTCCTTGCTCGCCGCGGGCAGATCGCCGGGCTCGTAGACGCTCGCCGCGAGGCCGTCGGCGTAACGCTGCGTCAGCGCCTCGTCCGCGCGCAGGGCGGGGACGGCGGCATAGGTCATCGTCAGCGGACAGACGTGCCCGGGCTCGACGCCGGACCACGTGATGAAGCCCGCTGCCCGCCGCAGGTGAGCGTCCGCCGACGCGTCCTGCCAGGGCACGCCCGCGAGACCGAACTCGACGCCGCGGCGCATGAGCCAGTGCCAGGACGGGTGGAACTCGACGGCGTCGATACGTGCACCGAACCGGTCGACGGCGCGATGCCGCGGCGTGAACGTGTTCGCAGCCATGCCGTGTTCGCGAGCCTCCTCGCTGCCGGCCATGACACCGAGCTCGCGCAGGGGGCCGAGAACGTCGGCATGCTCGTGCGAGGCGAACGCGCTCGCCGCGTCCTTGAGCGCCTCGTCGACGTCGACGGCGTCGAACCCGGCCATGACTTCGGCCTGATTGGTTGGTGTGAGTGCGAACACGTCAGTCATGCCGCCACTGTAGATCGCCGGCCCGGTGCCCGGGCGGCGTCTGCGCGCAGGAGTCTACGCCGACCGCACGGCGCGGGCCCATCAGTCCGGCGCGAACCGACACCCACCGTGACGGTGACCCGCGCAGGGCGCACGGTCGGCCTTGCGAACCCTCGTCAGCGGCGAGCGATGTCGAGGCTCGCCTTGATGAGCGGCCACTGCGCCGGGACCCGCGCGAGCATGCCGGCGAGGCGCGCCTGCTTGCCCGGCGTGGAGCGGCGTCGGACGCTCGCTTGCGCCTGACGCGCCATCTCGACGTTCGCGGGCAGCACGGCGACGAGCAGGGCGGCGGAGGCGTAACCCGCGGCTCGGCGCGTCGCAGGGTTGACGAGACCCACGGCGCAGACGAGTTCGGCGACACCACTGAGGTAGACGAGTTCGCGCGCCTTGGGTAGCTGCGGCGGAATGGTCGGCTCGAACACCTGCGGGCGCACGAGGTGCGTCACGCCGGAGACGACGTACGCGCCGACGAGCCCGCGCATGAGGGGCGGAAGTTCACGAAGACCGGTGACTGGATTCATGCCCCCCACCCCATCACATCGCCCTGACAACGCCGTTGAAACGGGTCGAAGTGCGGGGGCAGGGCGCTCGTCCCGTCGAGGAGCGGCGCCACCGCCGGCGTCTTCGGAACGGCGCCGCCGCATCAGAGGATGACGGTCGCGAACGTCCCGACGCGTTCGAACCCCGCGCGTTCGTACGCTCGCAGGGCGGGGGTGTTGTACCCGTTGACGTAGAGGCTGACGGTGGGCGCGAGCTCCGCCTCGACGAGGTCGACGACGCGCGCCATGCACGGTGCGGCGAGCCCGCGGCCGCGCCAGGCGGGGTCGATCCACACACCCTGAATCTGTGCCACGCCAGAGGCGAGCGATCCGACGTCGGCCTTGAACCGTACGCGCGCTCCGTCCATCAGGACGAAGGTGCGCCCACCCATGACGAGGCGCTGCACCCCGGCGCGGTAGCCCGCGGCGCTGCCGACGTAGGGCGCGTAGCCGATCTCCTCGGTGAACATCGCCGCGGCCGCAGGCACGATGGCGTCGACCTCGTCGAGCCGGGCGACGCGCACGCGCGGTTCGGGCTCGATGCCCTGACGCGCGCGCGCCTCACGCGCGGCGACCATGAGCGGCTGCTCGGGGCGGAACGAGCGCGCCGGCGCGTACGAACGCGACACGAGCTGCCACAGCGGCAGCACCTGCTCGGCCGGCCCGAACAGCGAACTGACGCGGCGTCGCGCACACTTGACGCGGGCCGCGTAGCGTTCCAGATCGTCAGGGCTCGCCTCGACGGGGACCAGATTCGCCGACGCCCACAGCATCGAGCGCAGCGGCCGTTGACTGGACTCGAGCGAGCGAGCGCCGCCTCGACCCAGCCCGTCGGCGTCGAACCCCGAAGCGTACGCCCCTGCCGCGAGTGGCTGGCCAACGTCACCGTCGAGACCGAAGGCAGCGCTCGTCGAACCGAGCGCGCCCTCGTCGAGGCGGGCGGCGACGAAGACGTTCGTCACCGGGTCGAGGTCGCACAACGCCCGCGCGGCGGCGCGGTCGCCGGCGTCGAGGGCTCGCACCCCCGAACGTCGCAGCATGCCGGCGTCAGCCGACCGAGACGGTGGGGCCGGCGCCTTCGGCGCCCGCGTCCTCGCCCATCTCCTCGGCGATGCGCATCGCCTCCTCGATGAGCGTCTCGACGATCTGGCTCTCCGGCACCGTCTTGATGACCTCACCCTTGACGAAGATCTGGCCCTTGCCGTTGCCGGAGGCGACGCCGAGGTCGGCCTCGCGCGCCTCACCGGGGCCGTTGACGACGCAGCCCATCACGGCGACGCGCAGCGGCACCTCCATGCCCTCGAGGCCCTTCGTCACCTGCTCGGCGAGGGTGTAGACGTCGACCTGCGCGCGCCCGCAGCTCGGGCAGCTGACGATCTCGAGCTTGCGCGGCTTGAGGTTGAGCGACTGCAGGATCATGTTGCCGACCTTGACCTCCTCGACCGGCGGGGCCGAGAGGCTGACGCGGATCGTGTCGCCGATGCCGCGGCTCAGCAGCGCGCCGAACGCGGTCGCCGACTTGATCGTGCCCTGGAACGCGGGCCCGGCCTCGGTCACACCGAGGTGCAGCGGCCAGTCGCCCCGCTCGGAGAGCATCTCGTAGGCGCGCACCATGACGACGGGGTCGTTGTGCTTGACGGAGATTTTGAAGTCGTGGAAGTCGTGCTCCTCGAACAGCGACGCCTCCCACACGGCCGACTCGACGAGCGCCTCGGCCGTCGGCTTGCCGTACTTCTCGAGCAGTCGCTTGTCGAGCGAACCGGCGTTGACACCGATGCGGATGGAGACCCCGGCGTCCTTCGCCTCCTTGGCGATCTGCTTGACCTGATCGTCGAACTTGCGGATGTTGCCCGGGTTGACGCGCACACCCGCGCACCCCGCCTCGATCGCCGCGTAGACGTACTTCGGCTGGAAGTGGATGTCGGCGATGACGGGGATCTGCGCCTTGCGAGCGATGGCGGGCAGCGCCTCCGCGTCGTCCTGGCTCGGGCACGCGACACGGACGATGTCGCACCCGGTGGCCGTCAGCTCCGCGATCTGCTGGAGCGTGGCGTTGATGTCGGTCGTCGGCGTCGTCGTCATCGACTGCACCGAGATGGGGGCGTCTCCCCCGACCTCGACCTTGCCGACCTTGATCTTGCGCGTCTTGCGACGAGGAGCGATGACCGGCGCGGGCGCCGAGGGCATACCGAGAGAAACCGACATGAGCCCATCCTACGACTGCCGCGCGACGCCCTGGGCCGGGCCGAGACTCATCGGATGGTGATGGGTTTCACGACGTCGGCGTAGATGAGCAGCACCGACATCCCGATGAGGACGAGCGAGACGGCGTACGCGACCGGCAGCGCCTTCGTCACGTCGACGTAGACGGGGCCGGCGACGCCGCGCGCCCGCGCGATGGGCCGCTTGATCGCCTCCCACAGCGCACCCGCGATGTGGCCGCCGTCGAGGGGCAGCAGCGGGATGAGGTTGAACACGAACAACGCGAGGTTGAGGGAGGCGAGCAGGTTGAGCAGCAGCAGCACCTTCTGGCCGAGTTCGACCTTCGACGACTCGGCGACGTCGCCCGCGATGCGCGTCACCCCGACGACGGAGATCGGCCCGTTCGGATCGCGCGCCTCGTCGCTGAACGCCGCCTGCGCGACGCCCTTCATCTTCTCCGGGATGTGCAGCACGACGCCCGCCGTCTGCTTGATGCTCGTGCCGAGCATGCCGGGGACAGCACCCGGGCCCTGACGCTGCAACGTGTACTGACCGATCGACAGCCCGACGTACCCGGCGTCGATCATGACGTTCTGGCCACCCGCGTCGGTGACGGGGTTGCCGTCGGCGTCGAGCTTCGCCACCTTCGTCGTCTTCGGCGTGACCTGCAGCGTCTGCTGCCGGCCTTCACGCTCGACGACGAACGGGATCTTCTCGCCGCCGTGCGCGCGGATGACGCGGGTCGCCTCGAGGTTGCTGTTCACCTTCTGCCCCGCGACCGAGATGATGACGTCATCGAGCTTCAACCCGCTCGAGGCCGCCGGCGCCTCCTGCCCCGTCGGGCACTTCTGACCGGGTTCGACCTTCGTCAGGCACGTCGTCAGCGACGTCACCTTCGTGCCGGTGAGCTTCGGCAGGCCGACGCCGCACACCATGACGGTCATGACGACCGCAGCGATGACGAGGTTCATGAACGGCCCACCGAACATGACGGTGACCTTCTGCCACGTCTTGAGCTTGTAGAAGACGCGGTTCTCGTCACCGGGGCGCAGCTCCTCGAAGGTCTGCTCACGCACCTCGTCGGCGAGCTGGCTGAACCGACCGGTCGACGAGGCGCGCACGGAGCCGTCCGGGTCGCCCGCCTTCGGCGGGTACATGCCGATCATGCGCACGTAACCGCCGAGCGGGATGCCTTTGACGCCGTACTCGGTCTCGCCGCGCTTCTTCGACCACAGCGTCGGGCCGAAGCCGATCATGTACTGCGGCACGCGGACGCCGAACTTCTTCGCGGGCACCATGTGCCCCATCTCGTGCAGCGCGATCGAGGCAGCCACGCCGACGATCATGAACAGCACCCCGAGGACGAACAGCATCAGCGCAGCCCCTTCTCGACCAGCGTGTGCGCGGCGCGGCGCGCCCATGTCTCTGCGGCGAGGACGGCGTCGACGTCAGGTTCGCCGCTCTCGGGCGCGTGCTGGCCGACGACCTTCTCGACGGTCTCGACGATGTCGAGGAAGCCGATGCGCCCACCGTGGAAGGCCTCGACGCACTCCTCGTTGGCCGCGTTGTAGACGGCCGGGTACGTCGAGCCCGCCTCGCCCACCTGACGGGCGAGGCGAACGGCGGGGAACGCCTCGTCGTCGAGAGGTTCGAACCGCCAGTCCATCGCCTTCGTCCAGTCGATCGGTGTCTCCACGCCCGCGATGCGGTGCGGCCAGTCGAGGCCCATCGCGATCGGCACGAGCATCGTCGGCAGGCCGAGCTGTGCGACGACGGCGCCGTCGACGAACTCGACCATCGAGTGGATGTACTGCTGCGGGTGCACAACCGTCTCGACACGATCGATCGGGATGTCGAACAGCAGGTGCGCCTCGATCACCTCGAGGCCCTTGTTGACGAGCGTCGCCGAGTTGGTCGTGATGACCTTGCCCATCGCGAAGTTGGGGTGCTTCAGGGCTTGTGCGGGTGTGACGTCGGCCAGCTCGGCGCGGCTCATGCCGCGAAACGGCCCTCCACTGGCGGTGACGACGAGTTTGCGAACCTCGTCGTGCGTACCGGAGGTGAGCGCCTGCGCGATGGCCGAGTGCTCCGAGTCGACGGGCACGATCTGCCCGGGCCTTTCGAGACGCTTGACGATCGGGCCACCGACGATGAGCGACTCCTTGTTCGCGAGCGCCAGCGTGCTGCCCGCCTCGAGCGCTGCGGTCGTCGGGCGCAGACCGATCGAACCGGTGATGCCGTTGAGCACGACGTCCGCGCCGACGCTCGCGACTTGCACCGACGCGTCGTCGCCACTGACGACGCGGCTGACAACCTGCTTGCCCGCGCCCGACGCCGCATCGGCGATGAGCGTCTCGAGCCGCGCCGCGTCACCGGAGGCGATACCGACGAGCTCGACGTCGAACTCGACGGCCTGACGCGCGACGAGCTCGAGGTCACGCCCGCCGGAGCTGAGCGCGACGATGCGGAAGCGCTCGGGGTTGTTCCGCGCGATCTGGCACGCCTGGGTGCCGATCGAACCGGTGGAGCCGAGCAGGGAGACGGTTCGCTGGGTGGTCACGCCCCCATTGTGTACGAGACGTCTGACAACCGCCCCCGAGGCCGCTGCGACGAACCATCGCGCACGACGCGAGGCGTCGTCACTCAGCGCCTCAGTGAGACGCGGTGACGGCCGCCGCTCGCCCGGACGTCAGCACTCGATGACGTTGACGGCCAGCCCGCCGCGTGCCGTCTCCTTGTACTTGACGCTCATGTCTCGGCCGGTCTCGCGCATCGTCTTCATCGCCTGGTCGAGGCTGACGGTGTGCTTGCCGTCACCGCGACGCGACAGGCGAGCGGCGTTGATCGCCTTCATCGAGGCGATCGCGTTGCGTTCGATGCACGGGATCTGCACGAGCCCGCCGACGGGGTCGCACGTCAGGCCGAGGTTGTGCTCGATGCCGATCTCGGCGGCGTTCTCGACCTGCTCGGGGTTGCCGCCGATGACCTCGCACAACGCACCGGACGCCATCGCGCACGCCGAACCGACCTCGCCCTGGCAGCCGACCTCGGCGCCCGAGATGGAGGCGTTCTCCTTGAACAGGATGCCGATGGCCGCAGCCGTCAGCAGGAACCGGACGATGCCGTCCTCATCGGCGCCGGGGACGAACTTGACGTAGTACTTGAGGACGGCGGGGATGATGCCGGCCGCACCGTTCGTCGGCGCGGTGACGACGCGGCCGCCCGCGGCGTTCTCCTCGTTGACGGCCATGGCGAACAGGTTGACCCAGTCCATGACATCGAGCGGGTCGATCGGGTAGCCGGGCTCGACCTGCTGCTGCAGCGCACGGTGGATGGCGGGGGCGCGGCGCGGCACCTTGAGCCCGCCGGGGAGGGTGCCCTCGGTCGAGAAACCGTTGGTGATGCACTGATCCATGACCGACCACAGGTGCAGCATGCCCGAGCGCACCTCCTCCTCGGTGCGCCACGACAGCTCGTTGCGCATCATGACCTCGCTGATCGGCAGACCCGTGCGCGCACAGATCTCGAGCAGTTCCTTGCCCGTGTTGAACGGGAACTCGACGGGCGTCGTGTCTTGCACGACACGGTCGGCGCCGAGCGCGTCCTCGTCGACGACGAACCCGCCTCCGACGGAGTAGTAGACGCGCTCGAGCAGCACCGATCCGTCAGCGCCGAGCGCCCGAGCGATCATGCCGTTCGGGTGCCCGGGCAGCGTCTTGCGGCGGTGCAGGACGAGGTCGTCGCCGTCAAGGGGCACCTCGCGCAGGCCGCCGAGCAGAAGGCGGTGGGTCTCCTTGACCGCGTGGAAACGCGCGTCCGCGGTGTCGGTGTCGACCGTCTCCGGGTCCTCACCCATCAGGCCGAGGACGACCGCCTTGTCGGAGCCGTGCCCGTGGCCGGTCTGCCCGAGCGACCCGCACAGTTCGACCTGGACGCGCGCGACGTCGTCGAAGAGCCCTGCCTCGCGCAGGGATTCGAGGAACCGCCCCGCGGCTCGCATGGGACCGACGGTGTGGGACGACGAGGGTCCGATACCGATCGAGTACAGTTCGAATGCACTCAGCGCCATGCCACACCATCCATCATGCGGACAGATTCGCACACAATGTGGCCACACGAGTAATCGAGGCCCCCCTCAGGTATGTGGGCAGCGCAGGTGACTCACCGGTAGCCTGCGGAGCATGACTGATACGACGCGAGAATTCGACATCGTCCTCTACGGCGCAACCGGGTTCGTCGGCCAGCTCGTCGCGAAGCACCTCGCCGAGCACGCGCCGAATGACATCCGCATCGCCCTCGCCGGACGCACCGCCTCGAAGGTCGAGAAGGTGCGCGACGACCTGAGCACCGAGGCCGCAGCCGCCGCCGGTTGGGGCATCGTGACAGCCGACTCCGGCGACGAGGCGTCGCTGCACGCCCTCGCGAACCGGGCACGCGTCGTCATCTCCACCGTCGGCCCGTACGCGCGCCACGGCCTGCCGCTCGTCGGCGCCTGTGCCGAGGCCGGCACCCACTACGTCGACCTCACCGGCGAGGTGCTCTTCGCCCACGACTGCATCGACCGCTACGACGCGACGGCCCGCGCGAACGGCGCACGCATCGTCAACTCGTGCGGCTACGACTCGGTGCCCTCCGACCTCGGCGTCTTCCTGCTCGCCCAGACGGCGCGTGAAGCCGGTGACGGGGAGCTCACGGCGACGACCGAGTACGCGTCGATGAAGGGCGGCATGAGCGGCGGGACGATCGCCTCGGCGATGCAGCAGGCCGACGACATCGCGGACGACCCCGCTCGCCGCAAGATCGCCGGCGACAAGTTCTCCCTCTCCCCCGACCGCTCGCGCGAGCCGAACGGCGAGTTCAAGGACTCGCTGTCGGTGTGGTACTCCGACGACGTCGACGCGTGGGTCGCGCCGTTCCTCATGGCCTCCTACAACACGCGCATCGTGCGCCGCAGCAACGCGCTGCTCGGCCACGCGTACGGCTCGGGTTTCCGCTACCGCGAGGTGATGAAGGCCGGCAAGGGCGTCAAGGGTCGCGCGATGGCGTACGCCGTCGCGGGTGCGCTGGGGGCGGGCTTCGGCGCGATGGGCGTCAAGCGTCTGCGCCCGCTGCTCGAACGCGTCGTCCCCGCGCCGGGCAGCGGCCCGAGCGAGGAAGCGCGCGAGGAGGGCTTCTTCCGCATGGACATCCGCTCGACGACGACGAGCGGCGCCCGCTACCGCTCGATCGTCTCCTCGCAGGGCGACCCGGGCTACAAGGCGACGGCCGTCATGCTCGGCGAGGCGGCCGTGACGCTGGCGCTCGGCGACCTGCCGACGCTGCCCGGCGAGGCGGACGGCGGCGTTCTCACGCCCGCCGTTGCCCTCGGGGCGCCGTACGCCGAGCGCCTGCGTCAGCACGGCGTGACGCTCGAGGTGACGAAGCTCGGCTGATTTCGAAAGCTCGGCTGAGTTCGAGTGACGTAGCGTTCGTCCCCGGCACCGATGCGGTGCCGGGGATGAACCGTTCTCGGCATGCGCCGAGATCGGCAGCCGCCGCGCCGAGGTGCAGCACCAGCTCGTCATAGCCGGCGCGGACGACGCCGCGCGGCGTCGCGAACGTCACGAGTGGTGGCGCAGCACGTCACCGAGAGCGTCGAGGACGCTGGCATCCTCGATCGTGCCGGGCACCTGGGGCGTCTCACCGTCGGCCATCTGGCGCATCGTCTTGCGCAGGATCTTGCCCGATCGCGTCTTCGGCAGGGCCTGGACGACGTCGACGTCGCTGAGGGAGGCGAGCGCCCCGACCTCGGCGCGCACGCGCGCCTTGAGTTCGTCGCGGACGGTGAGCAACTCGTCGTCGGTGTACTCCCGCCCGGCCTTGAGCACGACGAGCGCCCGCGGCACCTGGCCCTTGAGCTGGTCGGCGACCCCGATGACGGCGCACTCGGCGACGGCGGGGTGCCCCGCGAGCGCGGCCTCGAGGGCGCCCGTCGACAGGCGATGCCCCGCGACGTTGAGCACGTCGTCGGTGCGGCCCATGATCCACACGTACCCGTCGTCGTCGATGTAGCCGCTGTCGCCGGTGAGGTAGTAGCCCTCGAACGCGGACAGGTAGGAGCTGACGTAGCGCTCGTCGCCACCCCACAGCGTCGCGAGCGTACCGGGCGGCAGCGGCAGCTTGAGGCACACGGCGCCCTCGACGCCTGGTTCGACGGGCGAGCCGTCGGGCGCGAGCACCTGCACGTCGTAGCCGGGCAGGGGCTTGGTCGCCGATCCGGGCTTCGGCGCGAACGACTCGATGCCGACCGGGTTCGCGACGATGGGCCACCCCGTCTCCGTCTGCCACCAGTTGTCGACGACCGGCACCCCGAGCTTGTCGTGCGCCCAGGCGTAGGTGTCGGGGTCGAGGCGCTCGCCGGCGAGGAAGAGCGTCCGCAACGACGACAGGTCGTGCTCGGCGATCAACGAGCCGTCCGGATCCTCCTTCTTGATCGCGCGGATCGCCGTCGGCGCCGTGAGCAGGCCCGCGACGCCGTACTGCTCGACGATGCGCCAGAACGCGCCGGCGTCCGGGGTGCCGACGGGCTTGCCCTCGTACAGCACCGTCGTCAGGCCCGCGAACAGCGGCGCGTAGACGATGTAGGAGTGGCCGACCACCCAGCCGACGTCGCTGGCCGTGAACCACACGTCACCGGCCTCCATGCCGTAGACGTGCTTCATCGACCACGTCAGGGCCACGGCGTGGCCACCGTTGTCACGCACGATGCCCTTCGGCCGCCCCGTCGTGCCGGAGGTGTAGAGGATGTAGAGCGGGTCGGTGGCCGCGACGGCGACGCAGCCGGCGGGCTGCACCGCACCGGGCGCCATGACCTGCGCCCAGTCGAAGTCCTTCTCCCCCAGGCTCGCCTCGCACTGCGGGCGCTGCACGATGACGCAGTGCCCCACCTCGTGCGACGCGCGGGCGAGTGCCGCGTCGAGCATCGGCTTGTACTCGATGACGCGGGTGCGCTCGACGCCGCAGCTCGCGGACAGCACGACCTTGGGCTGGGCGTCGTCGATGCGTGCGGCCAGCTCGGTGGGCGCAAAGCCGCCGAACACAACCGAGTGCACCGCCCCGATGCGGGCGCAGGCGAGCATCGAGATGACGGCCTCCGCGATCATCGGCATGTAGATGACGACCCGGTCGCCCTTCTCCGCCCCGAGCGCCTGGAGCACCCCGGCGAGGCGGGCGACCTCGTCGAGCAGTTCGGCGTAGGTGTACGTGCGGCTCGTGCCGGTGACGGCGCTGTCGTGGATGAGCGCCGGCTGATCGGCGCGGCCTGCGATGACGTGCCGGTCGAGCGCGTTGTAGCAGGTGTTGAGCCGCGCGTCGGGGAACCAGCGGTACAGCGGGGCGCTCGAGGCGTCGAGCGCCCGCTTGGGTCGGGTGATCCAGTCGACGCCGCTGGCGGCCTCGAGCCAGAACCCCTCGGGGTCGTCCAGGCTGCGCGCGTGGAGTGAGGCGTGGTCGAACGTGACGTCGGTCATACACCCATCTTGCCTCGTGATGGCGAGGTTCCGGGTGAGTTCGCCGACGTGCTCGGCGACGAATCGCCTGTGTGCCACGCTTGGCCTCATGCTTCGTGAGATCCACTCGGCCGACGAGTTGCTCGCCCATCTGCAGGACGGCGGAACCGTCAGCGGTCTGCGGCTGCAGGGCGTCGACCTCGCCAGCGCTGCCGGCGAGGCGTTGATCGCTCTGCCGAACCGCTTCGACGGTCTCGTCGTGCTCGGCGGCCACGTGCCGGCGTCCACGGCCCGGACGTTGACCGACCGCGGCGCCATCCTGTTTCCCAGCGATCCGCACCTGCCGATCGACCCCTACCGCGCGCGTCTCTACTCCGCCGGCGAGCTCTATGCTGGCCTCGAGCGCGGCTACGAACACACCCCTGACGCGCAGGCGTATCGCTGGTCGGGTGACTGCCGCGTGGCGCATGACGCCTATGCGGGCGCCATGCGCGGGCTGCACGACGAGTCGATGCGCGACGCCCTGCACGAGAGCCTCGAGGGCCGACGCACCGTCGGCATCATGGGTGGTCACGCGATGGGACGCACGAGTACCGCGTACGCCGAGATCGCCCGGTTGGCGCGCGATCTCGCCGGCGGCGGCCACGTCGTCCTGACCGGCGGCGGGCCCGGCGCGATGGAGGCTGCGAACCTCGGCGCGGCTGACCGCGTCGGCGGCCTCGACGCGGCGCTGGAGTGCCTGGCGGGCGTCGAGTCGTTCCGTCCGAGCATCGACGCCTGGGCGCACAGCGCTTTCGCGGCGCGGGAGCTGCTGGGCGTGGCTGATGGCGCCGGTGACGACGTGCGCAGCGTCGGTATCCCGACGTGGTTCTACGGCCACGAACCGCCCAACGTCTTCGGTGACGTCATCGCCAAGTTCTTCTCCAACGCCCTGCGCGAGGACGACCTGCTCGCCGGCGCCAGCGGCGGCATCATCGTCCTCGAGGGCGCCGCGGGCACCGTGCAGGAGATCTTCCAGAGCGTCACGCCGCTGTACTACGCCGCCGACGACGTGCCGCTGCCGCACCTCGTCCTCGTCGGGCGCGCACAGTGGACGGACGTCGTCCCCGTCTGGCCGGCGCTCACCGCGCTCGCGGCGGGGCGACGCTTCGCCGACCACCTCCACCTCGTCGAGACGCCCGCGGAGGCGTTCGCGGTGTTGACGGGCGCCTGAGCTCATCGCAGCCTCAGGCTTGACGCATCATCGCCCCAAACGCATCACGAATGACGCATTTGGGGCGATGACCGGGGCGAGCTGCTCGTGTCAGGCCGTCTTGGCGGCGAGCTGCCCGCACGCTCCGTCGATGTCGGAACCACGCGTGTCGCGCACCGTCGTCGGGATGCCGCCCGCACGTAGGCGCTCGACGAAGTTCTGCTCGACGCCCTTGCGCGACGCCGTCCACTTCGAGCCCGGCGTCGGATTGAGCGGGATCGGGTTGACGTGCACCCACCCCTTGCCACGCGCGTTGAGCTTCTTCGCGAGCAGATCCGCGCGCCAGCCCTGGTCGTTGATGTCCTTGATGAGCGCGTACTCGATGCTGACGCGACGCCCCGTCGCCTCGAAGTAGCGATGCGCCGCATCGAGGGCCTCGTCGACGCGCCAGCGCGTGTTGATGGGCACCAGCTCGTTGCGTAGTTCGTCGTCGGGCGCGTGCAGCGACAGCGCCAGCGTCACCGGAATGCCCTCGGCCGCGAGCTTGTCGATGGCCGGCACGAGACCGACCGTCGACATCGTCACGCCGCGAGCCGACATGCCGAGCCCCTCCGGGGCGGGCGAGACGAGCCGCTTGATCGCGTCGATCGCCTGGCGGTAGTTGGCGAGCGCCTCCCCCATGCCCATGAACACGACGTTGCTGACGCGCAGCGGCGTCTCGCGCTCGTCGTCGTCGAGGCCGGGCAGCTCGCCGGAGCGCAGCAACCGCGCGCCGGCGACGACCTGCTCGACGATCTCCGCCGTCGTGAGGTTGCGCGTCAGCCCTTCCTGCCCGGTCGCGCAGAACGGGCAGTTCATGCCGCAGCCGGCCTGGCTGGAGATGCACATCGTGACGCGGCCGGGGTAGCGCATGATGACGCTCTCGACGAGCGCGCCGTCGAACAGGCGGTGCACCTGCTTGAGCGTGTTACCGCCGTCGGCGACGAGCGTCTTGATGCTCGTCAGCAGCGTCGGCATGAGCTGCGCGACCATCTCCTCGCGCCCGTTCTTCGGCAGGTCCGTCATCTCGGCAGGGTCGGCGACGAAGCGTTCGAAGTAGTGGTTCGACAGCTGCTTGGCGCGGAACGCGGGCAGCCCGAGCTCCTTCGCGAACGCCTGACGCCCGGCGAGGTCGAAGTCCGCCAGGTGCTTCGGCGGCTTGCCGCGCCGCGGCGCGGTGAACGTCAGCTGGCCCGGAACGGGACGCTTCGTCGTCGGCTCGGGCAGGTCGGTCGTGGTCGATTCGGTGGTGCTCAATGGAAGAACTCCTCGCCTCAGCTGGCGAACGCGGTGAGAACGGCCCAGGTGACGGGGGCCGCGAGAACGAGCGAGTCGAGACGATCCATGAGACCGCCGTGACCCGGGATGAGGTTGCTCATGTCCTTGATGCCGAGATCGCGCTTGATCATCGACTCGCACAGATCGCCGACGGTGGCCGCGACGACGACGAGCGAGCCGAGCAGGATGCCGACCCAGAACGGCGCGTGCAGGATGAGTGTCACCGTCAGCACGCCGATGACGACGCAGCTCAGCCACGACCCGGCGAAGCCCTCCCACGACTTCTTGGGGCTGACGGTCGGCGCCATCGGGTGCTTGCCGAACAGCACGCCGGCGACGTAGCCGCCGATGTCGCTGCCGATCGTCACGAGGATGAACGTGATGATACGGCTGACGCCGTCGTCAGCATGCAGGAGCATCATCGCGAACGACACGAGCGCCGGCACGTACAGCGCGATGAGCGCCGCCGACGCGGTGTCGGGCGCGAGTCGGTTGCTCGCCGCACCCCAGACGATGAAGACGAGGACGCTGCCGACGAGCGCCGCGAGCATTGCCGACGGCCCGAGCAGGTACGCCGCGACAGGGATGACGGCCGCCGAGGCGAGCGCGGGGATCCACGGCGGGCGGAACTTGGCCGGCGGCATCGCCATGAGCAGCTCGCGCGTACCGACGACGGACGCGGCCGTCGCGAGAACGACGAACGCCTCCTTGCGGATGAGCAGAGACGCGAGGACCAGCACGCCGAGCACGAGTGCGGCCGTGATGGCGGCCTTGAGGTCGCGCCCGGCCTTGTTCTTCTTCGCGGGGGCGGGCGCGAGCGTCTCGGACACGACCTTCGAGCCCCCCCGGCGGGGGGGGGGGCGGCATGGCGGCGCCGACGGGGGCATCCCTACGGCGCGCGGGCGTCGCGGTCACCCCGCGCGCCGCGGGGCCCCCTTGCCCTTGCGCCGCGCGTCGCCGGTGTCGACGCGCTTCTTCGTCATGGCGTCGAGGTCCTTCTCGGCGCGGGCGCCGTCGTCCTCGCCGACCTCCTTGTCCTTGACTAGCTTGTCGATGTCCTGGTTCGCCTTGCGGCGCACGTTGCGCACGCTGACGCGGCCGTTCTCGGCCTTGTCCTTGGCCATCTTGATGTAGTCCTTGCGGCGCTCCTCGGTGAGGGCGGGCAGGATGCAGCGGATCTGGTTGCCGTCGTTGCTCGGGTTGACGCCGAGGTCGGAGTCGCGCAGCGTCTTCTCGATCTCGGAGATGGCCGACTTGTCGAACGGGATGATGAGGATCGTGCGCGCCTCGGGCGTCTGGAACGACGCGAGCTGCTGCAGCGGCGTCGGCGCACCGTAGTAGTCGACCGTCAGGCGGTTGAACATCGCCGCGTTCGCACGGCCGGTGCGGATCGAGGCGAAGTCCTCCTTCGTGGCCTCGATCGCCTTGTCCATCTTCTCCTCGGCCTCGAGGAGGATCTCGTCAATATCCATGGTTTCGCTCTCGTTTCTCGGACGTTCTCGGGAACAGCCACGTTCGGCCCCGCGTCAGGACGCGGAGACCACCGTGCCGATCTTCTCACCCTGCAGGGCGCGGGTGATGTTGCCTTCACCCTCCATGCCGAACACGACCATCGGCAGCTTGTTGTCCATGCACAGGCTGAACGCTGCGGCGTCGACGATCTTGAGCCCGCGCGCCAACGCGTCGGCGTGCGTGACGACATCCAGCTTCACCGCGTCGGGGTTCTTGCGCGGGTCATCGGAGTAGACGCCGTCGACACCGTTCTTCGCGACGAGCACGGCGTCGCACTTCGTCTCGAGCGCACGCTGCGCGGAGACGGTGTCGGTCGAGAAGTACGGCATGCCCGCGCCGGCACCGAAGATGACGACGCGGCCCTTCTCCATGTGACGGATCGCACGGCGCGGGATGTACGGCTCGGCGACCTGCGTCATCTCGATGGCCGACTGCACGCGCGTGTCGATGCCCTCCTTCTCGAGGAAGTCCTGCAGCGCCAGGCAGTTCATGACGGTACCGAGCATGCCGATGTAGTCGGCACGCGCACGATCCATGCCCTTCTGCTGCAGCTCGGCACCGCGGAAGAAGTTGCCGCCACCGACGACGACCGCGACCTGGATGCCGCTGCGCACGGCCGGCGCGATCTGGCGAGCGATGCCCCGCACGACGTCGGGGTCGACGCCGACGCTGCCGCCGCCGAAGACCTCACCGGAGAGCTTGAGCAGCACTCGGTCGTACCTGGGGATCGCTGGGGAGGCGTTCACCCTCTCGCTCGCGTCGGTGTCGCTCACTTCGCCTCCTGGCGCTTCGTCGGGCATGAGTCGACCAATCTTTTCACACTGCTGAGGGCAGCCGAAAAACTTCAGTCTGCGAGCGGAGCGTACGTCGCGCCCAGTGCTGTGTCTTGCCCGGGGGTGAGGGTGACGGCGTCGTCCTTGATCGCGGCCGCCTCGACGCAGACGAACCGCGGCCATGCGTCGTCGGGCACGTCCGCGAGCGAGGCCGTCTTCTGCTGGGCGGGGTTCCACACGACCGCATCCGGCAGATTCTCGCGCTCGATGCGGTAGATCGGCGTCCGCCCCCGGACGACGGTGATGGGCTGTTTCGGCGCCGTGACGACGGCGTCGACCTCGGCGTCGAACGTCAGGTCACCCTCGACGCGTGAGCGCTCCCCGCTGGCCTGATCGAGCATCGACGCACCCGTCAGCCCTTCGACACGCACCTTGCGCACGTCGTCGACCGCGAGATACGTGTGCAGCGCTGCCTCGAACGTCAGCGGGTCTGAGCCCTCGTTGCGCACGACGAGGCGCAGCCCGAGAGCATCGCCGAACGTGATCTCGAGGGTTGCGAACAGCCCCGGCGGCCAGTGCTCGGCGCCGTCGAGCTGCGCGACCGCCTCGGGAGTGACCACGAGCGAGACGATGACCGCCTCGCCCTCCTCGCGCACCGAGTGCAGCCTCCACCGCGCCCGACGCGCCAGGCCGTGCGACGGCGACAGCCCGCCGTCACGGCCCGCACCGAACCACGGGAGACACACCGGGACGCCGCCGCGGATCGCCGTCGACGGACCCGCCTGTGCCAAGGGACTCAGCCACAACAGCTCACGCCCACCACGCGGCACGAAACTCGTCACCTGACCGCCGTGCAACTGCACGACACCCGACGACCGCGGCCCTAACACCTCCAGCGCCGGCAGGCCCGAGACCCCCTCGACGCGACGCACGCACTCCGGCAGATCCACCATGAAGCCACTCATGGACACACGCTAGTCCCTCCAGCGACGTGACGAGCCCCCACCTCACGCCGCGAGGCCCGGACGCGCTGCGCGCGATCCGGGCCTCGTCTGGCGCCATGCGGTGAGTTGAACGAGCGGTGCCAGACGCCATTCTTTCTGGCGTCTGACTTCGCGCTCACCTACGGCCGAGGCCCGGACGCGCTGCGCGCGTCTGGGCCTCAACCTCCGGTTCCGGCTCGGTCACACACCGACCTTGAACCGCGCAAAGCCCGAAACCTCCGCGCCTGCCTCATCAGCGACCTTCTTGACCGTCTTCTTCGCGTCCTTCGCGAACGGCTGCTCCAGCAGCACGTTCTCCTTGAAGTACCCGTTGACACGGCCCTCGATGATCTTCGGCAGAGCAGCCTCCGGCTTGCCCTCCTCCTTGGCCGTGGCCTCAGCGACACGACGCTCGTTCTCCACGACCTCGGCGTCGATCTCGTCGCGCGTCAGCACCGACGGGGAGAACGCGGCGATGTGCATCGCGATGTCACGAGCCGTCGCCTCGTCGCCACCCTTGAGTGCCACGAGAACACCGATCTGCGCCGGCAGGTCAGGGCTCGTCTTGTGCAGGTACGCCGTCACGTTCTCGCCCTCGAGACGCGCCACACGACGCACCTCGATCTTCTCGCCGATCGTCGCGTTGGCCTCGTCGAGAACCTCCGCGACCGTCTTGCCGCCCATGTTGCTCTTCAGCAGCGCATCGGCGTCAGCGGCCTCGACCGCGACAGCCTGGTCGAGAACCTGCTCGGCGAGGGCGATGAACTTGTCGCCCTTCGCGACGAAGTCGGTCTCGCAGTTGACCTCGACCAGCGTGCCGACGCCGTTCTCGACCTTCGCGGCGACGAGGCCGTTCGAAGCGGAACGACCCTCGCGCTTCGTCACGCCCTTGAGGCCCTTGACGCGCAGGATCTCGGTGGCCTTGGCCTTGTCGCCGTCAGCCTCGTCGAGTGCCTTCTTGACGTCCATCATGCCGGCGCCGGTAGCCTCGCGCAGCGCCTTGATGTCAGCGGCGGTGTAGTTCGCCATGAGTGTTTCGCTCCTCTGAGTCGAAAGAATGCAGGGGGTTTACGCTCCCCCGGCGCCGACACTGCCACGAGCAGTGCCGGCGCCGGGTGAAGACGTCATGAACGTCGAGTCAGTTTCTCAGGCCTGGGAGTCGGCGACCTCGGTCGCCGTCTTCTCGTCGACCTCGGCCACGGCAGCGGCCTCGTCAGCGTTCGTCGAGTCAGCGGCAGCCGTCTCGTCAGCAGCCTTCTTGATCGACGACGGACCCGTCTCCGTGTCCGTGTCAGCGGCGGCCTTCGCGCCGGCGTCGGAGGCGAGCAGCTCGCGCTCCCACTCGGCCATCGGCTCGGCGGCCGACTCGCCCGACTTGCCGGACGATCGGGTGACGAGGCCCTCGGCGACGGCGTCGGCGATCACGCGGGTGAGGATGCCGACCGAACGGATGGCGTCGTCGTTGCCCGGGATCTTGTAGTCGACCTCGTCGGGGTCGCAGTTCGTGTCGAGGATCGCGATGACCGGCAGGCCCAGCTTGCGCGCCTCGTCGACGGCGAGGTGCTCCTTCTTCGTGTCGACGATCCAGACGGCCGACGGGATCTTCGACATCTCACGGATGCCGCCGAGGACGAGCTCGAGCTTCGCCTTCTCACGCGACAGGAGCAGCAGCTCCTTCTTCGTGTAGCCGGAGCCGGCAACGTCGTCGAAGTCGAGAGCCTCGAGCTCCTTCAGGCGCGCGAGGCGCTTGCTGATCGTCTGGAAGTTCGTGAGCATGCCACCGAGCCAACGGTGGTTGATGTACGGCATGCCGACGCGGGTGGCCTGCTCGGCGATCGACTCCTGAGCCTGCTTCTTCGTGCCGACGAACAGGATCGTGCCGCCGTGGGCGACCGTCTGCTTGACGAACTCGTAGGCGTCGTTGATGTAGGTCAGCGACTGCTGGAGGTCGATGATGTAGATGCCGTTGCGCTCCGTCATGATGAAGCGCTTCATCTTCGGGTTCCAACGACGTGTCTGGTGTCCGAAGTGGACGCCGCTCTCGAGGAGCTGGCGCATGGTGACGACGGCCATGCCGAAGTCCCCTTTCATGTCGAGGTTTCAGTTCGTGCAGCCGGATTGCTGCCCTGGCGGCCCGACCATCACCCACCGTCGGCCATTCCCCTCACAGAGGTTCACGATCGACGGACCGAAGGGCGAGGGCCCGCGACGTACGCCCTGCGAGAGCAGGATGTACGAGGCGTGAGGCCACGCGAATTCGTCTCGCGGCCCGCCCACACATCACCTCTGCTCGACCCGGCTCTCGAGACGGAACTCGAAGCCGGAGGTGCGATCAGGTGGGCGACGCGCATCAGGGCACACAAGACGTGTCTCCACCCTACCGGCTCGAGGGGGCAACCCGAAATCGCCGCCAGGGGTCCTAGATTGGAGCGATGAGCGACTCGACGACGCCAGCACCGCAGACCTCGCCCGCGCCCCGTACGGGCCGACGCAGCGCCATCCGCCCCGCCGGCGGGCAGACGATCTTCTCGCGCATGACGGCGCTCGCGGCCGAGACCGGCGCGCTCAATCTCGGCCAGGGCTTCCCCGACGCCGACGGCCCCGAGGCCGTGCTCGCAGCGGCCCGCCAGGCCATCGCCGACGGCGCGAACCAGTACCCGCCGGCGCGTGGTGAGCGGACGCTGCTCGAGGCGATCGCCGCGCACCAGCACCACTGGTACGGGCTGGAGGTCTCCCCCGACACCGACGTCCTCGTCACCGTCGGAGCGACGGAGGCGCTGGCGAGCGCGATCCTCGCGTTCGTCGAACCCGGCGACGAGGTCGTCGTGTTCGAACCCACCTACGACTCCTACGCCGCTGACATCGCGCGTGCCGGCGGCGTGCGGCGCACGGTGCCGCTACGTTTCCCCGACTTCGCGCTCGACGAGGACGCCCTCGCCGCGGCGTTCAGCGAGCGCACCGCGCTCGTCCTGCTCAACACGCCGCACAATCCGACCGGCAAGGTCTTCACCGCGGCGGAGTGCGCGACGATCGCCGAGCACGCCGCGCGCCACGACGCCGTCGTCATCAGCGACGAGGTGTACGAACACCTCGCGTTCGCGCCGCACGAGCACATGCCCTTCGCGAGCACCCCCGGCATGCCCGAGCGCACGCTGACGATCAGTTCGGGTGGTAAGACGTTCAGCACGACGGGGTGGAAGATCGGGTGGGTCACTGGCCCTGCCGACCTCGTCGCCGCGGTGGCGAGCGTCAAGCAGTTCTTGACCTTTGCGAGCGGCACGCCGCTGCAGCACGGCATCGCGGCCGGGCTGTGCCTGCCCGACGCGTTCTTCGCCGAACAGCGCGCCGAGATGGCGGCGCGCAGTGCTCTGCTCGTCGACGGACTGACGCGCGCCGGGTTCGACGCCGTTGCGCCACAGGGCGGCTATTTCGTCCTCGCCGACGTGGCGCCCCTCGGCGTCGACGACGCAGCCGAGTTCGCGCTGCGCCTGCCGACGGAGGCGGGGGTCGTCGCGATTCCGGCGTCGGTGTTCTGCGACGATCCGGACGCCTCCGGCATGACGAGTGTGCTGCGCTTCGCGTTCTGCAAGCAGCGCTCCGTCATCGACGCTGCGATCGAGCGGCTTGTGGATACGTACGGCCGCAGCGCGCGAACGACGTGATCTGCAGGCCCGTCCACAGGGTCTCGGGCTGACGCCGCGGCCCCACGGCGTGTGCGCTGCAGACTGCCGACATGGCCATCCTGCGCATCGTCTCGTCCCTGCTCGCCGTGGGTTCCGCCGGCCTCGTGGGGTTCGCCGTGGTGAGCCCGTCGGTGGTGGGATCGTCGGTGGTGGGCCCCTCGGTGGTGGGCGGGGCTGAGAAACCGAGGGCCTCGATGCCCGTCGGGCCGCGGCTCACCGGGCCAAGGGTCGAACGCCGGGGCGTTGCGCCGCTGCCGCCACGACGTTCGGCACCACCGCAACCGTCGCTCGAGCCCATGGCGGTCGTCGGCACGCACCGGGGAGAGCCCATCACGCAGGCTCTCACTCAGGCGAGCGTCGACACGAGCCAGAAAGCAACCACCGCGCAAGCGCTCGCCCGAGCCGGCGTCGGCGCGCTGGACGATGCGCCCAGTGCCGGGTTCGCCTGGCCGGTCACGCCGCACGAGGTCGTGCGTCGCTTCGACCCGCCGGAGGTCGTGTGGGGCGCCGGTCACCGCGGCGTCGACCTGCGCTCGTCACCGGGAGCACCCGTCGTCGCGCCCTCTGACGGGGTCGTCACCTTCAGCGGCAGTGTCGCCGGGCGCGGCGTGCTGACGATCCGTCACCCCCAGGGGTTCGACACGACCTACGAACCTGTCAGTCACCAGGTGTCCAAGGGGGCGAGCGTGCATCGCGGCGAGCACGTGGCCGATCTCGAACCCGGGCACTGCGAGCCGGCATGCCTGCACTGGGGTTACAAGGTGGGGCCGAAGAGCTACCGCGACCCGCTGACGCACATCGCGCACCGACGCCCCGTACTTCTTCCGCCCCTGTGAGCATCTGGCCTCGTCGGCGGCGCCGACACGTCAGGGGGCTTGGGTTGGCCCCCGCGGCACCAGAGACGCGGTTTCTCGACACGCGCGCCTCACGCGCGTGGGTGGGCCTGTTCGAACCCGGCCCGGAGGCGTTCGGCGGAGACGTGGGTATAGATCTGCGTCGTCGCGAGCGAGGCATGGCCAAGGTATTCCTGGACGGTGCGCAGGTCGGCGCCGCCCTCGACGAGGTGCGTGGCGGCACTGTGTCGCAGAGCGTGCGGCGACAGCGTCGGCGCGCCGTCGACGGACGCTGTCGCGCGGTTGACGAGTTCCCGGACGATGCGTTGGTCGATCCGACGCCCCCGCACCCCGACGAACAGGGCTCGCTCCCCATCGGCCGCGAGCGCCCCACGGCACCTCAGCCACCGTTCCAGTGCCTCCCGCGCAGGCAGACCGTACGGCACCATCCGTTCCTTGCGGCCCTTGCCCATGACACGCACGAGCTGGTTCGCCTCGTCGAGCGCACTCACGTCGAGGGAGGCCAGCTCGCCCACGCGCATGCCGGAGGCGTAGAGCAGTTCGAGGACGGCGGCGTCCCGAGCCCTGACGGCGCGCTCTTCGGGACCGGCCGCAGGTGTCGGTGCTGACTGATGGGGCGAGACGGTCTCCGTCGGCGCTGCCCCTGCCTCACCCGCTTCGGAGTCGACGTCGACGGCCGCCTCAACCGACTGGCGTGTGGCGGAGCCGGCATCAGCGGCTGTTTCACCGCAGCCGCGTGCGGCGGGGACGGCCGCGGCCGCTGCCTCGTCCGCCGCATCGAGGATCGCGGCGGCCTGATCGACTCGCAACACCTCGGGCAGTGACGTCATGCGGCGCGGCGCGCTGAGTCGCACCGACGGGTCGGTCGCGATGACGCCCCTGCGGCGCGCCCAACGACAGAACGTCTTGACCGTCGACACCCGTCGAGCCAGGGTGCTGCGCGAGTTGCCCGCCTCGCTCTGCGCGGCCAGCCAGCTGCGCAGGTCGTTGAGGGTGAGGTCGGACCACGAGGCGACGCCGGCCTCCGTCAGGTGGAGGCGCAGGGACGCCAGGTCGACGGAGTAGGCACGCACCGTGTTGGTCGAACGGTCGCGTTCGGCGCTCAGGTGATCGAGGAACTGCTCGATCACCCGTTCACTCGGCCCACGTGGCTGGCTCGGTCCACTCACCCGACGAGAGTACGTCCCGCCGCGTCACACCGCTCGCAGCACACGTCGCAGGAAGCGCGCGTCGTCCCTGGTCCAGCGCCGGGGGCGTTCCCACGAACGACCGCGAAAGTGGCGTTCGCGATCCCCTGGTGCTGTGTGGGTGGGCGATCCGTTCACGCCTTGCGCCACCCTCCGTCCTCACGCGCTGCCAGACCGGCCGCGAGCAGCTCCCCGAGGGCTGAGACGACCTCGCGCTCCGGGCGTCCCGCGGTGCGCGCCACACGTTCCAGGGAGGTCGGCTCACGCAGCGGCAGCGCGTCCCAGACCAGGCGCGCCCGCGGCCCGACGGCGTCCTCGGGCCGCGCGAGCACGGGCAGCGTGTCACGTGTCGTGGCGCGCGGGCCGTAGGAGCCGACGAGTTCCATGACGTCCTCCGCCCCGGTGACGAGCACGGCGACTCCGTCACGCACGAGCTCGTGGCAGCCGGCGCTCGCCGCTGACGTGACCGGGCCGGGCACCGCGCCGACGACGCGGTTGAGTTCCTCCGCTCGCCGGGCTGTGCTGAGCGATCCGGAACGCAGCCCCGCTTCGACGACGACCGTCCCGGGAGCTAGCGCGGCGATGAGCCGGTTGCGATGAAGGAAACGCTGGCGCATCGGCGCGAATCCCAGGGGCATCTCGCTGACGATGACGCCGCGCTCCCTGATGCGCGCGAACAGTTCTTCGTGCGCCGTGGGATACACGCGATCCACGCCTCCCGCGACGACGCAGACGGTGTCGGCGTCTCCGGCGAGCGCCCCGCGGTGCGCCGCGGCGTCGATGCCGAAGGCTCCCCCGGACACGACGCTCACCCCGTGCGCGCCGACGCCCAGCGCGATCTGCGCCGCGATCCGCTGCCCGTAGTGCGTCGCGGCGCGCGCCCCGACGAGCGCGACGGAACGTTCTGCGGCGCAGGCGAGATCCCCCTCCCCGATGACGAAGAGTGCGTGCGGCGTCTCGGGTAGCTCGTCGAGCCCGGTGGGCCACTCCTCGTCGCCGGGTACGAGCACCCGCGCTCCCACGACGTCGAGGCGCCGGCGTTGCTCGTCGAGGTCGAGGGCGCGTAGCCGCGTCGTGAAGTTCTCCCATTTGTCAGGGGATTCCTCGACGGCGGAGAGCGCCTCCTCGTGCCCGAGGGCGTCGACGAGGGCGTGAGCCTTGGGATCGCGCGGTTCCGCGATGTGGGCCCACACGAGGCGCGCCGCCCGCTCGCCCGCACTCATGGCCGGGGCCGGCGCATCGTCGCGCGCCCCCGCTCGATCCGCTCGCGCAGCCGCGTGGGCAGGGCCGGGATCGAGGCAGGCCCCCAGGGTTGTCGACTCGGTGACGGAGAACAACGTCCCGCCCAGGGGCGCGGCGCGCCGGGTTTGGGGATCGAGCATCGAGGCATCGAGCGTCGCAGCGCCGAACGCCGAGATGCCGTCGTCGGGAACAGGGTCGAGATCGGTCATGACTCGGGGTGTCCTTCTCTGAGGGTGAGGGCCGTGAAGACGTCCTCACGGGTGGGGCGGTTCGCTCCACGCAGGTCGCACAGCGTCCACGCGAGCCGCAGGATGCGGTCGTAGCCACGCAACGTCAGGGAACCGGTGTCGAGCGCCTGGTCGAGCACCGCGATGTCGCCCGCCTCGAGCGCCCAGGGTGACGAACGCAGCACGGCGCCCGGAACCTGAGCGTTGAGGCGGTGCCCGAGCGGCGCCCATCGGGCGGCGGATCGCTCGCGCACCTCGAGGACCCGGTCGGCGACGCTCGCGCTCGCTTCCCCCGGCCCGGCCGCGAGGTCGCTGCGGGTGACCGCGTTGACCTGGAGGTGGACGTCGATGCGATCGAGCAGCGGGCCGGACAGTCGTTTGAGGTAGGTGCGGCGCGCCTTCGACGTGCACGTGCAGGCCGCGCCGCGGCCGATGTAGTGCCCGCAGGGGCACGGGTTGCTCGCAAGCACGAGCTGGAAGCGGCACGGATAGCGCACGACCTGCTCCGACCGCGCGATCGTCACGCTGCCGCGTTCGAGTGGCTGGCGCAGGCTGTCGAGCACCTCGCGACGAAACTCGGGGGCCTCGTCGAGGAAGAGGACGCCGGCGTGTGCCTGCGTCACCGCCCCGGGCCGTGGGCGCCCTGGCCCACCGCCGATGAGGGCGGGCATCGTCGTGCCGTGGTGCGGCGCGACGAACGGAGGTTTCTCGACGAGCGGCCCGCCGCGGAAGACGCCCATGACGGACTGGATGCTCGTCACGGCCATCGCCTCCTCCCGCGTCAGGGGCGGCAGGATGCCCGGCAGCCGGCTCGCGAGCAGCGTCTTGCCAGCACCGGGCGGTCCGATGAGCGAGACGTTGTGCCCGCCGGCCGCCGCCACCTCGAGGGCGGTTCGCGCCTCGTACTGGCCGACGACGTCGCGCATGTCGTCGCTGGGCGGGGCCTCGACGTCGTCGGCGGCGGGCTCCGGCCAGGGCAGGTCGAGAGTGCGTCCTTCGGCCCTGACTCGGTGGAACGCCACGACGTCCGACAGCGAGCGCACCGGGTGGATTCTCAGCCCCCACACGAGAGCGGCCTCGGCCGCGTTCGCCGTCGGCACGATCACCTCCCGCTGCCCGGCCTCCAACGCCGCGAGGCAGGCCGGGAGCACACCGTGGACGGGCCGCACCGTGCCGTCCATCCCCAACTCACCGATGTGCATGACGCCGGCCGCCTCGGCAGGACCCACCTGCCGGGTCGCGGCGAGCACGGCCACACCGATCGCGAGGTCGAGCCCGGCACCGGCCTTGGGCAGCGACGCGGGCGCGAGGTTGATCGTCAGGCGCGTGTCCGGAAAGGCGAGCTCCGACTGGATCATCGCCGAGCGCAAACGGTTCGGCGACTGCGAGATCGCCGTGTCCGGCATCCCGGAGATGATGACGCGGGGCAACCCCTGCCCGACGCTCACCTCGACGTCGACGACGGTGCCCTCGATGCCGGAGACGACGACGCCCTTCGTCATCCCGAAGCTCACAGGATCACCCGCCGACGATGGTCGACGCGGACGCCGGTGGCCAGCACGTCGACGCCGATGACGTCGATGCGCACCGCGGCGGCGGACACCTCGCGCTCGCGGAGCCACAGGCAGGCCAGGCGGCGCAGACGCAGGTGCTTCTCGTGCGTCACCGCCTCGACCGCGGGCCCGAAGCGTTGCGAGCGTCGCGTCTTCACCTCGACGACGACGATCTCGCGCCCGTCACGCGCGACGACGTCGATCTCACCCTCGCTGCATCGCCAGTTCGTCTCGAGGATCTCGTAGCCGAGCGAGGCGAGGTAGGCACAGGCATGACGCTCGCCCTGCGCGCCGAGCGTGCGCCGCGGGTCCGGCGGTGATGCGGCGCCCGTCGAGGGGGTCGAACGGGCCGCGGCCGGGGCCTCGCGCGTGGGTCGCGCCCGCCCGGCAGGTCGGGCGAGTTCGTGCTCGGTCGTGGTGCTCCCGGCGCGTGGCCGCGTCGAATTGTCGGTCATGGTGACCACCTCCGCACCCCAGCGAAGCGGGTGCGGGCACCTCAGCGCTCGTCGCCGGAGGCCACCCTGTGGAACAGGGTGCAGCACGGTCCGATCAGCCCCTGCAGCCGTCACCGTCCCCAGGAGCGAGACGCGCCAGGCCGCCGACCCGCCCGTCGACACCGGCGCCACGCGAGCGGCGGCGCACAGCGCGAGCGCCATAGGGTCCAGGCCGGGCGGTTCAGTTCGTGAAGCCCGGCCCGTCGGGGATCTCGAGGTCGTTCTTGGCGAGTTCTTCGACGTTGACGTCCTTGAACGTCACGACGCGCACGTTCTTGACGAACCGCGCAGGGCGGTAGATGTCCCACACCCACGCGTCCTGCATCGTCACGTCGAAGAACACGTCGGCGCCCTCACCGCGCACCGTCATGTCGACGGCGTTGCAGAGGTAGAAACGTCGCTCGGTCTCCACGACGTAGCGGAACAGGCCGACGACGTCGCGATATTCGCGGTACAGCGCCAGTTCCTGCTCGTTCTCGTACTGTTCGAGATCCTCAGCACTCATCGGGATCTCACTCCTCGTCGCTCGTCGGGGCGGGCACCGCGCCCGTGTCGCGGAAAGTCTTCCACGAGCGCCGATGCAGGTCGCATGCGCCGTGCGCGGCGATGGCCGCGAGGTGGTCGGGCGCGGAGTATCCCTTGTTGATCTCCCAGCCGTACACCGGGTGGTCGCGGGCCGCGTCGACCATCATGGCATCACGCTCCACCTTGGCGAGCAAACTGGCTCCGGCCACCGACGAGCACCGCATGTCGGCCTTGATCTGGGTGACGACGTGCCACGTCGGGGCGCTCTCCGGCTCGAGCAGGCCCAGCAGTCCGACCGTCTCGGGCTCGCTCAGCCAGTCGTGCTTGCCGTCGAGGATGACGACGTCCGGGCGCACGCTCAGCTGCGCGAGGGCGCGGGTGCCGGCCAGGCGCAGCGCGCGCATCATGCCGAGCGCGTCGATCTCGGCGGGCGAGGCGTGGCCGACGGCGCCGTCGAGCGCCCAGCGCCGCACGCGGCGCGCGAGATCGGGGCGCTTCGGCTCGGGCACGAGCTTGGAGTCCTTGACACCCTGCGGCACCGTCGACGTCGCCGCATCGACGACGCTGACGCCCACGCTGACGGGGCCCGCGAGCGCACCGCGTCCTACCTCGTCCATGCCTGCGACGAGTGCGTGCCCCGCGCGCAGCAGCTGACGTTCGAGGCGCAGGGTCGGGGTCGAACTCGTCATGCGTGCGTTCCCGTCATCGATCGTGCCGTCTCATCGTGCGCTCCAGTAGGTTTCGGCGACGGTGCCGATCACCGATTCGAGTGGGACGAACCCTCCACCCGGGTCACCGAGGTGGCCGCGGGAGTCATCCGAGAAGTCGCGGTTGTCACCGAGGACGAACAGGTGATCGGCTGGGACCCGCACCGAGAACGGCTCCGCCGAGGCGCGTCGCTGCCCCTGGGGCAGATACGGCTCGTCGACGACGCGCCCGTCGACGCGCAACCTGCCGTCGTGGCCGACGCTCACCGTGTCTCCGCCGACCCCGATGACGCGCTTGAGGTAGTCCTGGTCGTTCGGGCGGAACCCCAGCCACCCCGCGGCGGTGTCGAGTGCGCCGAGCACCCCGTCGCGCGGTGTCTGCTCGTAGAACACGTCGGCACCGGAGAAGACGATGACGTCACCCCGCCGTGGATGATCGTGCAGCTTGTCCACCACGATGCGATCCCCCACCTGATACGACGGCTGCATCGAACGCGACGGCACGGTGAACGTCTCCGCGACGAACGCGTGGACGAGCAGCAGCGCGACGAGGACGCCCGACAACACCCACCCGAGCACGCGCCGCAGCGAACGAGGACGCAGCGAACGCGTGCGCCGGGATGCGCCGAAGGCGCGGCCCCGCGTGGGGGTCGCGCCTTCGGGGTGACGCTCGTCGTCGATGGACGTCATGAGCCGTCTGGGAGCTGTGCGCGTTCTCAGGCCTTCTTGGCGGGAACCGCGTCGCGCTTCTCCTTGATCTTGGCTGCCTTGCCGCGCAGGTCGCGCAGGTAGTACAGCTTGGCGCGGCGCACATCACCGCGCGTCACGACCTCGATCTTCTCGATCACGGGCGTGTGGACGGGGAACGTGCGCTCCACACCGACGCCGAAGGACACCTTGCGGACGGTGAAGGTCTCGCCGACGCCGCCGCCGTGGCGACGGATGACGACGCCCTTGAACACCTGGACACGCGAACGCGTGCCTTCGATGACCTTGACGTGGACGTTGAGCGTGTCGCCGGCGCGGAATTCCGGGACGTCGGAGCGCAGGCTCGCCGCTTCGATCGCGTCGAACTTGTTCATGTCGATCTCTCGTATCTGTGGCACGCGCAGGTTGCCACGGTCAGTTCCGGCCATGGTGGCCGGAAAGCTGTTCGGAACGTGCGGCATGTCGAGTCTCATGACCCGCGTGATCGGCGAGGTGATGCCCGGGATGATCTACATCGAAACCCCGGGGGTACCTGCCGCACGAGTCACTCCCCCTGCGGCGGGGACTCATGGCGACATGACGCAAGGTTCCATCCTGCCAGGATCGGCTGCCATGAGGAAATCCGCAGCCCCGGCGCCCCGGGGAAAGACGCCCCCCTGCCCGCCAGGCAGGCAGGGACGTGGGTACATGGAGAGGCGCGGTACGACGCTCAGCGCCCCCGGCGACGCTTGGTGAACACGACCGTCGTGCCGTTCGGCTGCACGACACCGCGGAACCCGGCCTTCTTGTAGAGCTTGAGGTTGTGCTCGCTGCCGGTTCCGGTGAACAGCTCGAACCGCGTCGCGTCGCTCGGGGCGACCTCCTGGATGAACTCCAGCAACGCGCGCCCCAGGCCGCGTCCGTGCAGGTCGGGCACCACCATGAGCCGGCCGATGTGCCAGGTGTCGTCGACGAGCTTGCCCCGCACCGAACCGATGAACCGGCCGTCATGACGCAGGACGTACGTGTCCCATTCATGCAGCGACGCCGTGAGCGATTCGACCGTCTCGTGCTGTGCGGGGATCGTCAGCGTGTCGTTGAGAATGCCCTCACGCAGCCAGCACGCGTGCGTGCACGTCAGCAGATCGCCGACGTCGGCGGGCGTCGCCTTCGCGATCCGGGCGCCGCCCCAGCGATCGTCGACGCCACCGGGCGTCAGGGCCGAGGAGGCGTGCAGCAGGTCGGGACGACGCGCGGCCGTCCGCTCGAGGCGCTGCTGGTGTCGCCACGCGGCGACCTTGCCGTGATCGCCGGAGAGCAGCACCGGCGGCACCTCGCGTCCCTGCCATGTCGCGGGTTTCGTGTAGACGGGGTACTCGAGCAGACCGTCCTCGTGCGACTCCTCGACGAGCGACTCTGCGTTGCCCATGAACCCCGGCAGCAGCCGGGCCGCGGCCTCGATCATCGCGAGGACGGCGACCTCTCCCCCGTTGAGCACGTAGTCACCGAGGGAGATGACGCGCACCGGCATGACGTCGGCCGCAGCCTCGTAGACACGTTCGTCGATACCCTCGTAGCGGCCGCACGCGAAGATCAGCCAGTCCTCATCGGCGAGTTCGCGCGCGAGCCGCTGCGTCAACACCTCACCACCGGGGCCGGGGACGATGAGCGTCGGCGTGCCGTCGCCCAGGGTGCGCACATGCTCGAGCGCTTCCCACCACGGCTGCGGCTTCATCACCATGCCGGCCCCACCGCCGTAGGGCGTGTCGTCGACGGTGCGGTGACGGTCGTGCGAGAAGTCGCGCAGGTCGTGCACGGCCACGTCGAGCAGGCCCTTGCGCTGCGCCTGACCGGGCAGGCTGAGCTTCAGCGGTTCGAGGTATTCAGGGAAGATCGAGATGATGTCGCAGCGCACGAGCTCAGTTCGCCTCCGCCGGATCGGTGGCCTCGAGCGCGGCGCTGTCGTCGGGGGCGTCGGGCGCATCGGGACGCGCGAGATCGAGCAGCCCAGGCGGGGGCGTGACGACGACGACGCGCGCGTCCTCGTCGATCTCGGGCACGATCTCCTCGACGAACGGCACGAGGATGTCGTAGCCCTCGACACCGTCGACGACGAGCAGATCCTGCACCTCGCGTGATTCGAGCGCCTTGACGACGCCGACCTTCTCACCGGCGACGACGACGTCGAACCCGAGCAGGTCCTCCTCGTACCAGGCGTCGTCCTCGTCGAGGTCGTCGGCCTCGGCGAGCAGCTTGATGCCGCGCAACCCTTCGGCGGCCGTGCGATCGGGCGCCTCGTCGAAGGCGAGCAGGTGGATGCCGTTGTGAACGCGCGCCGAGCGCAGGGTCAGCGGGCCGCGTGAGGCCGGTTCCGTCTCGAACGTTTCGCCGGGCACGAACCGCTGCTCCGGCGAATCCGTGTGCAGCTGCACGGTCACCTCGCCCTTCAACCCGTGAGCCTTGCCGATCCGTGCCACGACGACGTCATCCATGCCGCCTATTGTCGCATCGCACCAGCACAGCCCTGGCGCCCGTGTCGCGGGCGCACCCCGCAGGTCCGCCGCCGGCCCGACGCGCCCAAGCCCTTCGCGGCGCGACCACACCCCGGCCGCTCGCCCGGCCGACGCACCCGGCAATACGAAACCGCCCCCACCGTGACGGCGGAGGCGGTTTCGTCGGTGCGACAGCTCAGCGGGCGCGGTCGGTGTCGACGATGTCGACACGAACCGGGCGACCGCCGGCCAGCGCGGAGACCACGGTGCGAAGGGCGGAGGCGGTGCGACCGGAGCGGCCGATGACGCGCCCCAGGTCGTCGGGGTGCACGCGAACCTCGAGGAGTTCGCCGCGGCGCCCGTCCTTGTGACGCACGACGACGTCGCCGTCGTGGTCAACGATGCCCTTGACGAGGTGCTCCAGTGCTTCTTCGAGCACGAGGATCAGGCCTCTTCGGTCTTCTCGGCCTCGACAGCCGGAGCGTCAGCGGCGGGGGCCTCGGCGGCGGGCGCCTCGGCCTTGGGGGCGTCAGCCTTCTTCTTGGCCGTGGTGGCGCCGTCCTTCGAGGAGTCCGTCGCGTTCTGCGCAGCCTTGAGAGCGGCCTCGTAGAGGGCCTTCTTGTCGGCCTTCGGCTCGGCCTTCTTCAGCGTGCCCTCGGCACCCGGCTCGCCCTTGAACTTCTGCCAGTCACCCGTGATCTTGAGCAGCGCGGCGACCTGCTCGGTCGGCTGCGCGCCGACGGAGAGCCAGTACTGCGCACGCTCGGAGTCGATCTCGATGAGGCTCGGCTCCTCCTTGGGGTGGTACTTGCCGATCTCCTCGATCGCGCGGCCGTCACGCTTCGTCCGGCTGTCCATGACGACGACGCGGTACTGGGGCTGACGGATCTTGCCGAGGCGCTTGAGGCGAATCTTGACTGCCATGGTGGCGGTCTCACTTTCTGTTCGTTTGAACCACGGCAAGACCGAAGGGGGTGTGACGGCGAGCGTTGTACGGACGCACACCGAACCTCGCGGGGAACCGTGACTCGGGGTAGGCGCGCATCTGCGGTGGCAGACACACGGGTACCCCGGCATTCTGCCAGAGGGCGCCAGCTACGCCCAATCGCCGCGTTCCCTCGTGATGTAGCCCGGGTTCTCGGGCGCGGGCGCCCGAAAACCCGGGCGACATCAGGAAGGGACGTCAGCTCTCGCGCGCGTGGCGTTCGAGAAACTGGTACACCTCGGTGTCGTCGACGCCCGGAAACGTGCCGGGCGGCATCGCGGCGAGCAGGTGCGAATGCACGCGAGCGCTCGGCCAGGCGTGCCCGCCCCAGCGCGCCGTCAGCTCCCCCGGCGGCTGCGTGCAGCACGACGGGTCGGGGCATCGCGACTGCGAGCGCGACGTCGTCTCGCGCCCGCGGAACCACTTGACGTGCTGGTACGGCGTGCCGACGTTGACGCTGAACAAGCCCGACGAGGTGCGATCGACGAACGCCGAGCACCAGTACGTGCCCGAGCGCGTGTCCGTGTATTGCTGGTACGAGCGCGACAGATCGGGCTGGTCGAACACGACACGCGCCGTCCAGTGCTTGCACACCCGCTGGCCCTCGATGGCGCCCGTCGCGTCCGCCGGGAAGACGATGCCGTCGTTCTCGTATGCCTTGTAGATGACGCCGTCGGCGCTGATGCGCATGAAGTGGACGGGGATGTCGAGCACCTTCGTCGCGAGGTTCGTGAACCGGTGCGCGGCCGTCTCGTAGGAGACGCCGTATGCGTCGCGCAGGTCCTCGATAGAGATGTCCTTGGCCGCCTTGGCCTCGAGCAGCCGCGCCCCCAGCTCCTTCTCCGGCATGAGGACGGCCGCGGCGAAGTAGTTGATCTCGACGCGCTGGGAGAGGAACTCGGCGTAGTCGGCCGGCACCTCGTGGCCGAGGACGAGGTGCCCGAGCGCCTGCAACGCGAGCGAACGCGCGTCGTGCTGGCCCGCCTCCGGCTGCGGCAGGTAGATGCGGCGATTGGCCAGATCGCTGACGGTGCGCGTCGAGTTCGGCAGATCCGAGGTGTGCACGAGCGAGAACCCGAGGTGCTCCGCCATCCGATCGACGGAGGTGCGCGAGACCGGCCCGCCCGCGTGCCCGACGCCGGCGAGCAGGTCGGCGGCTGCCTGCTCGATGTCACCGAAGTAGTTGTCGGCCTCTCGCATGCGCGTGCGCAGTTCGGCGTTCGCACGCCGGGCGTGCTCGGGCGTCGCGGCGCGCTCGCTCTGCATCGACGCGAGCGCCTCGTGCATCCCGACGAGCGCCTCGAGCGCCTCCGTCGGCAATCGCGGCCCGACCCGAACCGTCGGCAGCCCGAGCGCCGAGTACTGCTCGGCGCGCTGCGCGCGTTCGAGTCGGATCTCCAGCGCGGCACGCCGTGACGGCGGCGCGGTCGCGAGCAGGTCGGCGAGGGGGACGTCGAGCACCTCGGCCAGCGACGTCAGCACCGATAGTCGCGGCTCGCGCTTGCCGTTCTCGATGAGCGAGAGCGCCGACGGGCTCATGCCGACGGCGGCCGCGACGTCTCCGAGCGTCCGCTCGGCGCCCTGACGTACGTGACGCAGGCGTCGTCCGATCGTCAGGGCGTCGGGTGCGGCGCGCTCGGGTCGGGTGGCCGTCTCGGTGGAGACGTGGGGGCGCGACAGCCGCCCCTCGCGCGGTGCGCTCGTGTCGCTCATACCGTTCACCTTCGCCCGCGCCATGCGTCACCTCGTGCTCACTCGGGGCCAAAGACCCCGAAAAACCTGTCGATGTGTCAATAATCGCAGATCTTTATCGGAAAACTCTTGTTACTTGCCAGTTCGATCGGCCAGAGTGGACACATCGAGCCCCACCGCCACCCGGCTGAGGCTTCACCGAGGAAAGGACCAGGAGCCATGACTGGCGAGAACATCCAGGCACGCGCCGCCGAGATCCAGAAGGACTGGGACACCAACGAGCGCTGGAAGAACGTCAAGCGTGACTACAGCGCTGAGGACGTCGTCCGTCTCCAGGGCAGCATCCAGGAGGAGTTCACCCTCGCCAAGCACGGCGCCGAGAACCTCTGGGAGAAGCTGCACACCGAGGACTTCGTCAACGCCCTCGGCGCGCTGACGGGCAACCAGGCCGTCCAGCAGGTCAAGGCCGGCCTCAAGGCCATCTACCTGTCCGGTTGGCAGGTCGCCGGTGACGCGAACCTCGCCGCCCAGACGTACCCGGACCAGTCGCTCTACCCGGCCAACTCGGTGCCGCAGGTCGTCCGCCGCATCAACAACGCCCTGATGCGCGCCGACCAGATCGAGTTCTCCGAGGGCATCAAGAGCGTCGACGAGTGGCTCGTGCCGATCGTCGCCGACGCCGAGGCCGGCTTCGGTGGCCCGCTGAACGCGTACGAGCTCATGAAGTCGATGATCGCCGCCGGCGCCGCCGGCGTGCACTGGGAGGACCAGCTGGCCTCCGAGAAGAAGTGCGGCCACCTCGGTGGCAAGGTGCTCATCCCGACGAAGCAGCACGTTCGTACGCTGAACGCCGCCCGCCTCGCCACCGACGTGTCGAACACGCCGACCGTCGTCATCGCCCGTACGGACGCCGAGGCCGCGACGCTCATCACGTCCGACGTCGACGAGCGCGACCAGCAGTTCCTCACCGGCGAGCGCACGAACGAGGGCTTCTACAAGGTCAAGAACGGCATCGAGCCCTGCATCGAGCGTGCGAAGGCCTACGCGCCCTACGCCGACCTCATCTGGATGGAGACGGGCACGCCCGACCTCGAGCTCGCGAAGAAGTTCGCCGAGTCCGTCAAGGCCGAGTTCCCCGACCAGATGCTGGCGTACAACTGCTCGCCGTCGTTCAACTGGAAGAAGCACCTCGACGACGACACGATCGCCAAGTTCCAGCGCGAGCTGGGCGCGATGGGCTTCAAGTTCCAGTTCATCACCCTCGCCGGCTTCCACGCTCTCAACTACTCGATGTTCGACCTGGCCCACGGCTACGCCCGCGAGCAGATGAAGGCTTACGTCGAGCTGCAGGAGCGCGAGTTCGCCTCCGAGAGCCGCGGCTACACGGCCACGCGTCACCAGCGCGAGGTCGGCACGGGCTACTTCGACCTGGTCGCCACGACGCTCAACCCCGAGTCGTCGACGACCGCGCTGAAGGAGTCGACGGAGAGCGCTCAGTTCTGAGCTGCTCCCGCCACTGAACCGGCCCCCATCTCCCGCGCGATCACCTGGCTCCGATCGCGTGGGGGTGGGGGCTCACCCCTACCCCCGTCGCGCCGCGCACCCTGAGCGCTCGATCCTGCGTTCATGCGTGCCGCGGCCGCCGTGTCCGCGTCGCGAGCGCCGCCCGCCCGGGCGTCGCGATCGGTCATGATGGAAGTCCACGCCCAGCCCAGCCGTCGCCCCGACGACGCCCACAGCGCACCCGAAGGAGGGCTCATGAGCTCTTCCCCCACCGTCCGCGGTCAGCTGCACCCTCGGTTCGATGAGATCCTGACGCCCGGCGCCCTCGCCTTCCTCGGCCGGCTCGACGGAGCGTTCGCCGGACGTCGCGCCGAACTACTCGCTCAGCGTCGCGACCTGTCACGCCGCATCAACACGGGCACAGACCTCGACTTCGACCCCGCGACGCAGTCCGTGCGTGACGACGCGTCGTGGCAGGTCGCGCCCGCCGCGCCAGGGCTGCTCGATCGCCGCGTCGAGCTCGTCTCCCCCGTCACGCGCTCGATGACGCAGCACGCGATGGAGTCGAACGCCTCGACGTGGCTTGCGGACCTCGAGGACGCGACGTCACCGACGTGGTTCAACATGATCGAGGGCCAGGTCGTGCTCGCCGACGCGGTGCGCGAGTACCGCGCGCACCCGGAGCGCAAGCGTCCGACGCTCATCATGCGCCCGCGCGCGTGGCACCTGTGCGAGAAGCACCTGACGGTCGACGGCCGCCCGATCTCGGCGACGCTCGTCGACTTCGGCCTGTTCTTCTTCCACAACGCGCAGACTCTCATCGACGCCGGGTTCGGCCCGTACTTCTACCTGCCGAAGATCGAGTCGGCGGCCGAGGCGCGCCTGTGGAACGACGTCTTCGTCGAGGCTCAGGACGCCCTCGGCATCGAGCGCGGCACGATCCGTGCGAGCATCCTCATCGAGACGCTGCCCGCCGCGTTCGCGATGGAGGAGATCCTCTACGAACTGCGCGAGCATGCCGCCGGTCTCAACGCGGGCCGCTGGGACTACATCTTCAGCTACGTGCGTACCTTCGCCCACCGCGGCGACGAGTACGTCCTGCCCGACCGCGAGCGCATCACGATGACGACGCCGTTCATGCGCGAGTTCACCGAACTGCTGGTCGCGACGGCGCACAAGCGCGGCACGCACGCGATCGCCGCGCCCGCCGCGAACAACCCGACGCTGCAGGACGACGACATACGTCACCGCGTCCTCAACGTCGTCCACACCGAGAAGGAGCGCGAGGCCGAGGAGGGTTTCGACGGTTCGTGGGTCGCCCACCCCGCGATGGTCGACACGGTGCTGTCCGCCTTCACCCACGTCCTCGGCGACAAGCTCGACCAGATCGACGTCAAGCGCCCGCAGCGCTTCGACGCGGCGGCCCTCGTCAGCCTCGAGGGCACGATGCAGACGACGAGCCTGCAGGGCGTGCGCCACAACGTCAGCGTCGCGCTGCAGTACCTCGCGGCGTGGATCGACGGCAAGGGCGCCGTCGCCATCGGCAACTTCATGGAGGATGCGGCGACCGTCGAGATCTGCCGTGCCCAGCTGTGGCAGTGGCTGCACCACTCGACGCAGCTCGCCGAGGGCCCGCAGGTGACGCGGGAGCTGCTCGGGCGCGTCATCGACGAGGAGATGACCAAGCTCAAGCGCACCGCCGACGCCGACGAGTCCGAGCGCCTCGACGAGGCCCGCGAGGTGCTCGAACGCAGCGCGCTCACCGACGAGCTGCCCGGATTCTTCTCCAACTACGCCTACGTCCGCTTCCTGCTCGACGAGGGGCTGCGCATGCCGCGCAGCATCGACTCCGACGACCTTCGTCAGTCGGAGAAGGTCGACGAGGTCGCCTGAGCTCGGCCGTGTGACGCAGACGGGTACGGCGAGCGATCTGCGTGCGCGTGAGCGGGTCGAGCCGTCGCCCGGGGCGTTGTCGGTATGAGGTGATACAAAGATGACGTGGCGTCGCGCAGGTGCACGCCACGTCATCGTCACGTCCAGCGGGCGCACTCGAGAGGTAATTACCATGATCTTCATCGTTGTCAAGTTCGACGTCCGCCCCGACAAGGTCGACGGGTGGATGGACCACGTCGCCGACTTCACCGCGGCCACGCGCGCCGAGGCGGGCAACCTGTGGTTCGAGTGGAGCCGCAGCGTCGAGAAGCCGAACGAGTTCGTGCTCGTCGAGGCGTTCCAGGACGACGCGGCCGTGGCGCACGTCTCCTCGGACCACTTCAAGGCCTTCACGTCGTCGACGGCTGAATGGCTCACGGCCACGCCCAAGATCGTCTCGCGTCAGGTCGAGGGCGACGGCTGGGACGAGATGGGCGAGATCAGCGTCGACTGACGCCGATCACGAGGGGGGCGACCTCGCCTGCGCGACCACGGTCAAACCGGGACGCAAGGTGAAGATGCGTGTGCTCAAGGACGGCGAGGAGCTGACGTAGCAGACCGGCGACGTCGGCAAGCCCGGTTCGGACGGCGAGGTCGCACTGAGCGGCGACATCGGCGTCGCTCCGCCCGCCATGCCCGCCAGCATCTACGCGTGCGAGTTCACCGTCGACGGCGCCAAGCCGGTGAGCGGCTCCGTCAAGGTCAAGGGCCCACAGGGCGCCGACGGCGCCAGCCAGGTGCGCATGTGCACCGAGATCAAGGACACCCCGGGGCGCAAGAAGAAATCGCTCTCGTGCGCCGAGACCTCTGATGTGATCCACCTCGAGCGCGGCAAGGGCCTGCAGTGCTCCGCCGTCGTCGCGGGGGCGAAGGGGTCGCCACTGCGCGTCCGGATCCGCAAGGGCACGCGGGTGTTCGACTTCCCGTTCGAGGCAGGGCGCGTCGACAAGAACCTCGGGGTGGTGACGGCGAGCATCACCGTCGCGGGCAGCGATGACGCCCGCTGCGAGGTCTACAAGGGCGAGAAGCTGCTCGTGCGGCGCGACTTCCGGGTCGTCGTGAACGGCTGAGACCAGGCCGCATTCAGGATCTATCGAGGCTTCATGAATTCTTTGCTCCGAGATGGAACCGGATCCGGGTCCAACGCATCAGAATGCTGACACCGACAACCAGGAGGAAGCCATGAAGATCAGCCGAACCATCGTCCCGACGCTCGCACTGGCCTCGCTCACGCTTGCAGGATGCAGCACCGTCGAGAGCGGCGGCAGCTCATCGTCGGGCGCCGCTGTGCCGAGCAACCCCATGTCGTCGAGCCCCACGGCCGCCCAGTCGCAGGCCACGTCGGCTGCGCCCGAGACGTCGAGCGCCGCTGAATCGTCGCCCGAGTCGTCGCCCGCGACCTCGGAGACGAGCTCGTCAGCATCGACCGACTCGTCTTCGTCGCCCAGCTCGCAGGCAGCCAGTTCTGCAAAGGTGACGAAGAGCGACATCATCGGCTTCGCCTCGAGCCACGAGACGCGTTCGTGCCTCAGCAAGAACCTGGCTTACGTGTCGTCGGCTCAGTTCTGCAAGGAGGACGCGAGCAGCATCGACGCCTCGTACAAGGGCCAGCGGGTCTACTTCACGACAGCCGTGCAGTTCAAGTCCAGCGCGAAGTACAGCTATGAGATCTCGAACGGTTCACAGTCGAAGAAGGGCACGCTCGACTCCAAGGGCACCTCGAACGCTGACGGCCAGGCTGTCACGCTGACCGTCAAGGTACCGATGGAGCAGTCGGGCACCTACTCGATCAAGTTCCTCGAGAACGGCTCGCAGTTCGCTTCGGACTCGGTGAACGTCACCGTCAAGTGACGCGCTGACCGAGCATGCTGCCGGGGGCGCCCCCCCCCCCGGGGGGGGGGGCCGGCGCGGGGGGGGGGGGGGGGGGGCGCCGCCGGGGGGGGCCGGCGGGGGGGGGGGGGGGGGGGCGCGGGGGGCGGGGGGGGG
>NZ_JANJER010000013.1:0-83935 GCF_044878485.1 Dermacoccus sp. BD5
AGTAGGGTGGAGCACGTCGAGGTCTTTCGGGATGGCGAGCGTGAAGAACTTCCATCATCCGGGAGACCTCGACCCCTACCCGGCCACTGACGCGCTCAACCGACTACACCCTCGTTCGTGAAGAGCCGAAAAAACTTGCTCCCAATGTACGTGCCGCGGCGCCATCCACGGCCCGGTCGTCGCGCGACAGTGGACGGCAGAGTCGTCAGGCCCCGAGCTTGAACGCCTCGCGGTAGGACAGGCGCCCACCGGTGCGCATGATGCTGCGCTCATACAGCCGCGTCGCGAGACGGGTGATGACGTACGCCGCGACGATCGCGATGGCGATGGCGAGGATTGGCTCCCACCATGCGGCGCTGCCGTCCATGATGCGTGCCGGCATCGTCACGGTCGAGACGACCGGAACGTACGAGGCGACGACCTGGGCCGTGCCGCTGAGCGACATGCCGACGACGAGCACGAGGACGACGAGCATGACGACGGGCTGCGACGTCGACTGCACGTCCTCGCTGCGTGAGGCGAGCGCGCCGGCGACGGCGAACATGCAGGCGACGACGAAGAATCCGACGAGGAAGAACAGCAGGAACCATCCGGAGGCGCCCGCGACGGTGCCGACGAAGGCGCTCCACTTGGTCTGGCTCAACCCGATGAGTGCGACGGCGGCGAGCAACGTCACCTGAGCGATGGCGAGCAGCGCGTTGCCGATGATCTTTCCGGCGAGGATGTGGCGCAGCGGCACGGCGCTCGCGAGGATCTCGACGATGCGTGACTGCTTCTCTTCGACGACGCTCTGCGCGATCGGCATGCCGAACATGAACGCGACGAAGTAGAACAGGAACGCGAAGACGAGTGACACCACCTTCGCGAGCCCGGCGCGGTCGGCGTCGGAGCTGAGCGTCGACGTCGCCACGGCGCCGCCCTTCGTCAGCGACGACAGCTCGACGCCCTGCGATGCCGCGTTCGACGCGAGCGTCAGTTGAGCGGCGCTCGTCGTCACGTTCTTCTTCAACCCGTCGTCGATGCTCTTGTCGCCGATGAGTTGCCAGCCGCCGTTGGTGCGCAGCAGTGCGGCGTCGGCGTCGCCCTTCGTGACGGCGGCGCGGGCTGCGGCATCGTCGGGGAAGGCCGTGCTCGTGTACTCGACCTTCGCGCCGCCGTCCTTCGCGCTCGTCGCAGCGCCGTCGACGACCTGCTTCGCCGACGGCCCGGAGGCGCCCTTCGTGTCGACGATCGCGACCTTCTGCGTGTCCGTCTTGCCGGCGATCCACACCTGCACGGCGAACGTGCCGATCACCATGGCGAGGGTGACGCCGAGGCCGACGAGGAAGTTCTTGTCGCGCGCCTTGACGGCGATCTCGCGCAGGGCGACGATCTGCCACGCCGGACGCGAATCACGCTGAGCTGTCTGGACGTTCATCACGCCACCTCCCGGTAGATGTCGGCGAGCTGGGGCAGGACCTCGGCGTATTCGCGGATGCTCGCGCGTGCCATGACGGTGCGCAGCAACTCGTCGGACGCCCTTTCGCGGCCCTCGGCGTCGTCGGGCAGTTCGAGCAGCGCCCGCGGGCCGTCGACGTCGACGACACCGATGCCGAGACGGTCGGCGACGTCACGCACCCACCCGGCGTCGGAGTCGAGGACGAGGCGGTGACGGACGCGTCCGCTGCGGCGCAGCTGCGCGGCCGTGCCCTGCGCGGCGACGCGGCCGCCCGCGAGGAAGACGAGGCTGTCGCAGAGGCGTTCGACGAGGTCGAGCTGGTGGCTGCTGAACAGCACGGGCACGCCGCGCGAGGTGAACTCGCGCAGCAGGTCGGCCATCGCGTCGACGGCGCGCGGGTCGAGGCCGCTGAACGGCTCGTCGAGGATGAGCGCGTCCGGCTCGGCGATGACGGACGCCGCGATCTGCACGCGCTGCTGGTTGCCGAGCGACAGCGCTTCGAGCTTGTCCTTCGCTCGGTCGCCGAGGCCGAACCGTTCGAGCAGTTCGAGCCCGCGGGCACGCGCCGCAGCGGGTGCGACGCCGCGCAGCTGGGCGAGGTAGACGAGCTGGTCGATGAGGGGCTGCTTCGGGTACAGCCCCCGCTCCTCGGGCATGTATCCGATGCGCCGGCGATGTTCGCGCGTCATCGGCTCGCCGTTCCACAACGCCTCCCCGGCGCTGGGCTCGAGCACGCCCATGATCATCCGCATCGTCGTGGTCTTGCCGGCGCCGTTGCCGCCGATGAAACCCGTCATCTGCCCGTCGGCGACCTCGAACGACACGTCGTCGACGGCCGTCTTGTCACCGAACCTGCGGGTCAGGCCTCTGGCTTCCAACATGTTCCGCTCCCTCGTCATGTTCGATCGTTCCTCCAGCCTGTCGCGTCGGCCGTCGTGCCGGATCCGGCGCGCGACGGATCTTCGCGCCTCCCCCTCGCGACGGAGCTGTCAGTCGCCGACGCGCACCAGGCCCGTCTCATAGGCCGCGACGACGGCCTGCACCCGATCGCGCAGACCGAGCTTCATCAGCACGTTCGACACGTGTGTCTTGACGGTGGCCTCACCGACGAACAGCGCCGCCGCGATCTCCGCGTTGGACAGCCCACGCCCGAGCAGACCCAGCACCTCCCGTTCGCGCGGGGTGAGGTCGTCGAGACGGCCGCCTTCGCCCGTCCTCCTCGGGGGCAGCGAGGGCGTCGAGTGGGCCGATGAGGCAAAGGGCCAGGCCGACGTCGTCGGTCCGACGTTGCCCGGGCCGTCGTCAGCGGCCCGGGCGGCCTCGGAGCCCGCGCCGAGCGACCCGTCCTGCACGCGTCGTTCGATGACGCGGCGCGTCACCTCCGGGGCGAGCAGGGCGTGTCCGTGCCCGACGGCGCGCACGGCGTCGGCGAGGTCGTCCGCGTCGGCGTTCTTGAGCAAGAAGCCGCTGGCGCCCGCGTCGAGCGCACTGAAGAGGTAGTCGTCGCGATCGAACGTCGTGAGGATGACGACACGCCCGAGCCCCTCGTCGACGAACCGTCGCGTGGCCTCGATGCCGTCCATGACGGGCATCTGCACGTCCATCAAGGTGACGTCGGGCCGCACCTCGCGGGCCACGTCCAGCGCCTGCGCCCCGTTCGTCGCGGTGGCGACGACGTCGATGTCGTCCTCCACGGACAGGATGAGCGAGAATCCGCTGCTCACCATCTTCTGGTCATCGACGATGACGACCTTGAGCGCGTCCATCAGGCCCACCTTCCTGTCGTTCGCTGCCTCTGTCGGCCTCTCGCTGCGGCCCCGGTCATGAGCGCCCGCCGTCGTCGCCTCGCGCGTCGGGTAGCGGCAGCCTGACGCGCACGCGGTACCCACCGGTCAGCCGGGGGCCGATCTCGGCGCTGCCGCGATGAGCCGTCACGCGTTCACGCATGCCGAGCAGTCCCATGCCGCTGCCCGAGGTGCCCTGCCGTGGGCGCCCATCGTCGAGGATCTCGACCTCTGCGTAGCGCGGCGCACCGGCCCCTTCCTCGCCGCCGCCACTGCGCACCGTGACGGACGCGGACGTCGCCGTCGAGTGGCGCCGGATGTTGGCCAGCGCCTCCTGCACGGTGCGGTAGAGGCTGTGTTGGACACTGCCGGGCACGTCGACGTCACCGATGAGGTCGCGCAGTTCGACGTCGAACCCGGGCGAGGTGACCTCTTCGACCAGTCGCGGCAGATCGTCCAACCCAGGTTCGGGACGACGGTGCGTCGCGTCCAGCGCAACGCCCGTCTCGCGCTCGTTCCTCGTCGCGAGCGAACCGTCCGATGACGCGGCGACCGCCAGATCAGCCGACACCACCCCGCCGCCAGGCGGCAGACGGCCCGGCCCGGACGACGCGCCGTCCCCGGTTCGCAGGGTGCCGAGCAGGCTGCGCATCTGCGTGACGGCGTCGCGCGAGGAGGTCTCGACGTTCGTCAGCGACGTGGCCGCGAGCGACAGGTCCTTAGTCATGAGCTTGCGTGCGGCCGCGGCCTGCACGCCGATCGCGGCGACGTGGTGGGCGACGACGTCGTGCAGTTCGCGGGCGATGCGCAGTCGTTCGTCGACGACGGCGCGTTCGGTGAGCTGCGCCGACTGCTCCTCGATCGTGCGTGCCTGATCCTCGGCGCGGGCTCGGGCGCGAGCTCCACGCCACGAGTTGGCGCCCGTTGCGACGGCAGTGACGAAGAACAGGACGTTCATCATGACGCTCGTGAGCACCGCTCCTGTGCCAGGCCCGAAAAGCGCGTCATCGCGGCTGCCGCGGCCGTTCCTGTAGGCGTCGACGAGCGCGTCACGCCCCGACGCGACCGACAGCTGCACGGCCACCCACCCGAACATGAACACGACGACGGCGCTCGCCGCGACCATCGTCATCCGGCGATCGCGGCCCCAGGCGAGTGCGGTGAAGATGGAGAAGAAGTAGGCCGCCTGCATCGCGAGGTTGCCCATGACGACGTACTGCGCCATGCCGAACGCGAACATGTGCGCGGCGAGCAGCAGCATGACGGCGAGGGGGAAGCGTCGCCGCCACACGAGCGGCAGCATCCCGACGAGCGTCGCCGCGTAGAGCGCGGGCCGCCCCCAGGTGCCGCGCGGCAGGCCCAACGCGCGCATCGCCTCGAGCTCGACGACGGCACCGAGCAGGAAGACGACGGCGATCACAGCGTCGCGTCGCTGCCATCCGGGTGGCAACGGCCGCACCCAGTCGTCGTCCAGACCGAAGAACTCCCTCACGCCTGCGAGGGTAGACGCCGCCACCGACAGCCCGCCTCCCCCGCGCGAGCGAGCGTCAGTTCGTCGCGAGCGACACGACGAGATTGATGGCTGTCGCGACGACGCCGACGCCGAGCGCGTAGCTGAGCAGCGTGTGCTGCAGCACGAGGCGTCGCACCCACCGGTTCTTCAGGTTGGTGTCGCTGATCTGGTACGTCATTCCGAGGTCGAACGCGACGTACGCGAAGTCGTAGTAGTCGGGTTCGCCGCCCTCGAAGTCGATGCCGTTGCCGGCCGGCGCCGGCCCGTAGTACTGACGGGCGTAGCGCAGCATGTACGTGAGGTGCACGAGAAACCAGGACGCGACGACGCCCGCCGTGCCGAGCACGGCTTCGGCGGTGCCCGTCTTGTGCCTGCCCGCGACGAGCAGCAACCGGACCCCGCGAGGCTCGCCATCGTCGCGATGATGACGGTGGCGTCCGCTCCTGCGACGCTCGGATCCTCCTCGCGTGCGTGCTCGGCGGCCTGCGTCGGGTTCATGCCACGCACGATCAGCCACGTCCACGCACTGACGACGATCGCGCCGACCGTCCACCCCGTCATGACGTCGAACACGATCGTCCGGTCGGCGACGGCGATCGTGACGAACGCCGCGAGCACACCGACGATCACGCTGATCACCAACCGAAACCCCGTGCGGCGCGTGAGGGCACGACGGTTCGCCTTGGACGTCTCGTGGGAGGTGTCATTCATGCGCTCATTGTCACCCGACGGAAGCGAACCACCGTGGCCTGCGGCAACGGACGCAACGACCGGCGCGTCGTACGGGCATGAGCATGGAGCGACCTCAGCGGCACCGACTGCCGCATCGCGCGGCGGGAGCAGACGACGCGAGGAGACGACGCGAGCGCCGAGCATGCCGCGGGGACGGCCCCCGGCACCGACATGGCCGGGCCCGCCGGCACGAACTGGTCGGGCTCGAATCATTCGGGCCAGCACGACGACCCCCTGCCGGGCGTGCATGAGACGAGCGAGATGGGCGGCGTCATCGGCGGCGTGATCCCCATGGTGCGACCGAGCACGGCGACACCCATCACCCCCGTCGCAATGGCCGGGGCGGGCGCCGTCGCGTTCGCCCTCATGACGCTGCTGAGCTACCGCACCGCACGGTGGCTGGAGGCGACCGACAACGGCATCGGCGCCAAGAAGGTGCGCGAACTCGTCAGCGGCTTCTTGGGCGCCACCATCATCGTTGCCATCATGGTGGCGATCGATCCGCACGGGGAGATCTTCGTCGGCTGACGCGGGCCGGCACCCGCCCGGGATGCCGGCCCGCGTCAGCCCTCGTCGGATTGCGTCGTCCGAGCTCGTCGTCAGATGACGGGCAGCACCTCGAGGCCACCCATGTACGTGCGCAGCGCCTCGGGCACACGCACCGAGCCGTCGGCCTGCTGGTGCGTCTCGAGGATGGCGACGAGCCAACGCGTCGTCGCGAGCGTGCCGTTGAGCGTCGCGACCGAACGCGTCGAGCCGTCGGTGCGCTCACGGATGTTGAGGCGGCGCGCCTGGAACGTCGTGCAGTTCGACGTCGACGTCAGCTCGCGGTAGGTGCCCTGCGTCGGCACCCAGGCCTCGCAGTCGAACTTGCGTGCGGCGGACGTGCCGAGGTCACCGGCGGCGGTGTCGATGACGCGGTAGGACAGCTCGCACTTGCCCAGCATCTCCTCTTCCCACGCGAGCATGCGAGCGTGCTCCGCTTCGGCGTCCTCGATGCGGCAGTAGGAGAACATCTCGACCTTGTTGAACTGGTGGACGCGGATGATGCCGCGCGTGTCCTTGCCGTACGAACCGGCCTCGCGGCGGTAGCAGCTCGACCAACCGGCGTAGCGCACGGGAGCGTCGACGTTCAAGATCTCGTCCGCGTGGTAGCCGGCGAGCGCGACCTCCGAGGTGCCGACGAGGTAGAGGTTGTCCTCCTCCTGCACGCGGTAGATCTCGGAGTCGTGCGCGACGTCGAAGCCGGTGCCCTGCATCGTCTCCGGCCGCACGAGGGTCGGGGTGATCATCGGGGTGAAGTCGTTCGCGATGGCCTGGTCGAGCGCCATCTGCAGCAGCGCCAGCTCGAGGCGCGCGCCGACACCCTTGAGGAAGTAGAAGCGCGAACCCGAGACCTTCGTGCCACGCTCCATGTCGATCGCGCCGATGAGCTCACCGATCTCGAGGTGATCCTTCGGCTCGAAGTCGAACGTCGGGGCCTCACCGACCGTCTTGACGGTGACGAAGTCGTCCTCGCCACCCGCCGGCACGCCGTCGAGGACGACGTTGGGGACGGTGCGAAGCAGCGCGTCGAACTCCTTGCCCGCCTCGTCGGCAGTGGCCTCGAGCTCCTTGACGCGGGCGCTCAAGGTCGCAGCGTTCTCGCGCGCGGTGTCGGCCTCGGCCTGCAGACGCGCGACCTGCGAGTCGTCACCGCCCTTCTTGGCCTTGTTGAGCGCACCCATCGCGGCGCCGACGCTCTTGGACACCTGCTTCTGCTCGGCGCGCACCCTCTCGAACTCACCGAGCGAACTGCGGCGCGTCGCGTCGAGCTCGAGAATGCGGTCGACGACGCCCTCGTCAGCGCCGCGAGCACGCTGGCTCGCGCGGACGGCGTCAGGGTTGTCACGAAGCAGTCGAATGTCGATCACCCCTCAAGGCTATCGCCCGCGCGAATCTGCGTCATTCCAGTTACAGTGCAAGGCGTGTCGAACACGCCCTCCCGTCCGCGCGCCGCGATCGTCGTCAACCCCACGAAGGTCGACGACCTCGGCGCCCTGCGCCGCGAATGCGTCGACGTCTCGCGCGACGCCGGATGGGCCGAGCCGCTGTGGCTGCAGACCCGCCTCGACGACCCCGGCACCGGCCAGACGCAGCAAGCACTGCGCCAGGGCTGCGACATCGTCTTCGCCGCCGGTGGCGACGGAACGGTGCGCCACGTCGGCGCGGCGCTGAGCGGCACGAGCGTGCCGCTGGGGTTGATGCCACAGGGCACCGGCAACCTGCTCGCGCGCAACCTCGGCGTCTCGGTGGACGGCTCGGCGGCGCTCAACTTCGCGCGGTCGCTCGCGGGCGAGGACACCGTCATCGACGTCGGGCGGGTGCACGCGACGTTCGGGGACGGCTCGGCGACGAACGACACCTTCCTCATCATGGCCGGCTTCGGACTCGATGGCGACATCATGAACGCCACGAGCGAGACCCTCAAGAAGCGGATCGGGTGGATGGCCTACCCCATCGCCGGTGCGCGCTACGTGACCCAGCGCCCCGAGCGCATGCTCGCCTCCTTCGACGACGGCGCGCCGCACACGAAGAAGACGACGACGCTGCTCGTCGGCAACTTCGGTCAGCTGACGGCGGGGGTGCAACTCATGCCAGGCGCCAACGGCACCGACGGGCGCTTCGACACCGTCTGGCTCTCCGCCGACGGGCCCCTGCAATGGGCTGCGCTCTCGGCGCAGATCTTCGCCCGCTCGCGGCGCACCACGGGTCGCGTCGAGCGCACACGCTGCGCCCGCGTCGCGGCCAAGGCCATGGGACGCCCGCGCGCGCTCGAACTCGACGGCGACGTCCTCGGCGACGTGCGTGAGATGGAGATGTGGGTCGAGGAGAAGGCACTGCGCGTGCGCGTCGCCAACGCGCGTCACTCACGCATGTCCGACGTCCGCCGTCACCTCCCCGGCATCCTGGGCCAGACGCTGCGCCGCTGACACGCGCCCCCTGTTCGATTCCCGTCCCCATCTGCGATTTTCGTCCACATTCGTTGCCGAGCCTGGCCCAACCCGTCGCACGGACGGATCGCTTGCGACAGTGACGGGCCGCACTGCGAGAGGGGCTGACGCTTGATGCGTCAGCCCCTCTCGTCGTGTTCAGACCCGCGGTCTTGAACCGAGACCCGTCAGCAACACCGCGCGCCGGGGTTGCGGTCCTGGGCGTCGGTGCGTTCACGCCAGTAGTCGCGCTTCGACATCGGCGCCTCGCCGGGGTGGGCGACGGCGTGATGGCGCAGGTAGCGCTCGTAGTGGTTGTCGCCCATCATCGAGGCGACGTACCACTTGAGCGTGCCGACGATTCCGCCCGGCTCAGGCATGGACGCGCTCACCCGCATGCACGCCCTCGGGGTCGAGGCCCGCCTCACGCCACTGGGCTAGCACGCTCTCCTCGTCGGGCGTGACGCGCATGCCGCTCGGCGCGAAGATCTGCGACGGCACAGCGCCGTCGCGCACCTCGGGGTCGACGTGCCCGGTGCGCAGCGCCTTGAGCGCCGCGAACACACCCGCGATGACGACGACGATGACGAGCACCGCGAAGAGAGCCGAGAGCGTCTCCTGGATGAGCGTGTTACGGATGACGGCGTCGATCTCCTCGGGGGTCTTGGCCGTCTTGAACTTCGTCAACCCCTTGTTCTTGGCGTCGACGAACGCGTTGTGCTGCGCCCAGTAGCCGATCTTCGCGTCGCTCGAGAAGATCTTCTGGTAGCTCGCGACCATCGTCACGAGCAGATCCCAGGCCAGCGGGATGCCCGGGATCCACGCCCACTTCGCCTTGCCGTTGCGGATGACGACGACCGTCACGACCGTCAGCGCGACGGCGGCGAGCAACTGGTTGGCGATGCCGAACAGCGGGAACAGCGTGTTGATGCCACCCAGCGGGTCGGTGACGCCCATGAGCAGGATCGAACCCCATGCGGCGACGACGACGAGCGTCGAGATCCACGCACCGACGCGCCAGGACGTGTCACGGAAGCGGTGCAGCCCGGGCACGTTGCCGAGCGTCTCCGACAGCATGAAACGTGCGACGCGCGTGCCGGCGTCGACCGTCGTCAGGATGAACAGCGCCTCGAACATGATCGCGAAGTGGTACCAGAACTGCTTCATCGAATCGCCTGGGATGACGCGGCTGAACACGTCCGACATGCCGAACGCGAACGTCGGGGCGCCACCGGTGCGCGACACGACCGAAGCCTCGCCGACGTCCTTCGCGGCCTGCGTGATCTCGGGCGCGGTGATCGGATTACCGCCCAAGCCTATCGAGTTCACCCACGTCGCGGCTTTCTCGGCCGTCCCACCCGTCACGCCGGCGGGGGCGTTGATGACGAAGTACAGGTGCTGGTCGATGATGGCCGCCGCGATGAGCGCCATGATGGCGACGAACGACTCGACGAGCATCGAGCCGTACCCGATGAGTCGCGCCTGGCTCTCCTTCTGGATGAGTTTCGGCGTCGTGCCCGACGAGATGAGCGCGTGGAAGCCGGACAACGCGCCGCACGCGATCGTGATGAACAGGAACGGGAACAGCGAACCCGCGAAGACGGGACCGTTGCCGTGCTTGCCGAACGACGTGATCGCGGGGATGTCGATCGCCGGACGCGCGATGATGATGCCGAGCGCGAGCAGGACGATCGTGCCGACCTTCATGAACGTCGACAGATAGTCACGCGGCGCGAGCAGCAGCCAGACCGGCAGGACGGCCGCGGCGAACCCGTAGACGATGAGGCACCAGGCGAGCGCCGTCGGAGACAGCGTGAACATGTCCTTGCCCCAGGCCGTCTCGGCGACCCAGCCGCCGGAGACGATCGCGAGCAGCAGGAGCACGACGCCGATGAGCGACACCTCGGTGACCGACCCCGGACGCAGGAAGCGCAGGTAGCAGCCCATGAACAGGGCGATCGGGATCGTCATCGCGATCGAGAACACACCCCACGGCGACTCGGCGAGCGCGTTGACGACGACGAGGCCGAGCACCGCGATGAGGATGACCATGATCGTCATGACGGCGAGCATCGCCGCCCAACCACCGACGGGGCCGAGCGTGTCGCGCGCCATCTGGCCGATGCTGCGGCCGCCACGGCGCGTCGAGATGGCGAGCACCATGTAGTCCTGCACGGCGCCCGCGAAGATGACGCCGAAGATGATCCACATCGTGCCCGGCAGGTACCCCATCTGCGCGGCGAGCACGGGGCCGACGAGCGGGCCGGCACCGGCGATGGCGGCGAAGTGGTGGCCGAACAGGACGCGACGGTCCGTCGGCATGTAGTCCTGGCCGTTCTCGAACTGCTCCGCCGGCGTCGCGATGTCGTCGCGAGGCTGCACGACCTTGTACGCGATGAGACGGCTGTAGAGCATGTAGCCGATGACATAGCTGCCGACGGCCGCGAACACGAACCAGATGGCGTTGACGTGCTCACCGCGGACGAAGGCGACCATCGTCCAGCCGATGGCGGCGACGATCGCCGCGACGGCGATCATGATCTTCTGCCGCCCGGTGATGGTGCGAGGGGGTTCGACCGCGACGGGGGGCAACCCCGGATCGCGGTCGAGGGTGTCGAGACGTGACGCCGCCACGGTGACCTCCTGGTAGTGCTGGTGGCCATGACGGCCGATGTGAGTAAGGCCACAGTAGGGGTCTACCCATGGGTACGGCGTCTCGGCTCGCGGACCGAGCGATCACATCCTGGTCACGACGTCGGCTGAGGGTTTGGGGGCCTGAGTTCGGATGGGGACTGACCTCGGCCGGGCCGCCCCGCACCGTGCCCCTTCTGCGATTCCTGTCCCCGTCGGCGATTCTCGTCCACCTCTGCGAACGGCGGTCACATCGGCGATTCTCGTCCTCATCCACGAGTTTCGGTCACATCCGCACCCGAGGCAGCCGGCGTCAGGCCGTCGGCCCCTGCGGAAACGGCGGCGAGCCGAACCAGTAGCGACGTGTCTCGCCCGGAAACACGGGGTGGGAGCGGACGTCCTCGAACTGCCCGCCGCACTTCTCGATGACGGCGCGTGACGCCGGATTCTCGGTGCTGCAGCACACCAGCACCTGTTCGACGCCGAGCGCCCGCGCCTCGTCGAGACCGAGCATCAGCGCGCCCGCGGCGACGCCCCGCCCACGAGCGCTGGGACGCACCGAGTAGCCGATGTGACCGATCGCCTCATACAGCACCTCGGTGAGGGTGTGACGCAGGGCCAGAAAGCCGACGATGTCACCCTCCCCCGCCCGCGGGCCGTCGAGCACCCAGAAATAGCTGCAGTGCACGAATCCCTCAGGCGGCGCGACGGTCGTATCGCCCTGGCGCGCACGATCGGTGAGGTAGGCGTCGAACCCGGCGCGCGACGTGTCGACGACGTCGTCGCGACGATAGCCCGTGCCGTCTTTCGGCGTCGCGCCGAACTCGTCGAATGCGCCCTTCCAGTCGTCGTAGCGAGCGGCGTCGGGCCTGATGAGCGTCAGCATCCCGTCATTCCATCACCGTGCGACGCCCCCGGCGACCGATTTTCCCGACGGCCGGCTGGACGAATGTGCACGCAAATCGCCGATGGGGACAGGATTCGCCGATGTGGACGGGATTCGCGAAGGGGGACGCAAATCGCAGAGGGGTACATGACGACGCGATGCGGGCCCCAGAGACCCGCACCGCGCCATGTCAGCTCACACCGTCAGGCAGCTGCGCCGCCCGTCAGGCCATTGACGCCGACGGGCTTGTCGCCACCGACCGTCACGCGCCTCATGGCGCGCGGGCCAAGGTTGGCGTCGACGTAGTCGCGGTTCGCGTAGTGCGACGTCGCGCGGTTGTCCCAGATGCCGACGTCGCCGGGCGCCCAACGGTGGCGGATGGTGTGTTCGGGCTGCGTCAGGTGCGCGTACAGCACGTCGAGGATCGCCCGCGACTCGGCCTGCGACACGCCGACGATGTGGGAGGTGAAACCGGGGTTGACGAACAACCCGCGACGGCCCGTCTCGGGGTGCACACGCACGACGGGGTGCTCGACGACGGGCAGCTCGGTGACGACCTCGCCGCTCCACTCCTGCCCACCGTTCTTGCGCAGGTAGGCGCCCCATTCGCGGTTGCCGTCGTGGGCGGCGACGAGCTGGTCGACGAGGCCGCGGAACGGCTCCGACAGCGAGTCGTACGCCGCCTGCGCGTCGGCCCAGGAGGTGTCGCCGCCGTAGTCCGGCAGCGTCACGGCGCGCAGGACGCTGATGGCCGGCGGCTCCTTCATGAATGTGACATCCGTGTGCCACTCGTCGGAGAACGAGAACTCGGGATCGGAGGAGTCGATCGAGTAGATCTCCTTGCGCTCGTGCGTGCCCGCGACGGGGTGGCCCGCCGTCAGCTCGCCGAGCAGGTTTCCGAGGCGCACCTGAGCGTCGTCGTCGAACGCGTCCTGACCCCGGAAGAAGAGCACCTTGTGCGCGAGCAGCGCGCGGCGCAGGTCGAACGCTATCGCGTCGTCGACCTGCGCGAGGTCGACGCCGTGGACGATTGCGCCGAACGCCGGGCCGAGGCGTTCGATGCGCAGCCCGGGCGTCGCGACGGTGCCGCCGCGGCGCGCCGCTGCGCTCGTCGGTGCGCTGCTCGCGGAGTCGACGTTCGTGTCGGGCGTGGTGTCGAGGAGTGTCATGGCAGACCCTTCGTTGCGCTTGCCGCCGCGTCGGTCGACGGGCGGCCGGGTCGTTACTCGGGGCACCCCGGCGCGCGTGTGCGTTCGCATGGGGGTTGCCGCCCGGCCAGCCGAGACTTCGCGCCGGGGCTCGTGACCCACACATAACGTAGCACTGGCCAAACATAAAGGTCGAGTTATGCATCAACGGCGGCCACACCGTGACATTCGTCAGGGGCCCGCCGCACCCGGGCGGCCATACTGAGAGCAGAACGCTCGTGGAGCACTCCCCCGTCGGTGAGCAGCGGTGATCGATGGTTCATGATCGCCCTGACCGTGTTCGAGATCGGAGCGTCGATCATCACGGTCGAGTTCGTGAAGTCGCATGGTGGCAGCGATTTCAGCGCGTACATGTGGTCGCTGCTCGCGCCGATCATCGGCGCTCTCGTCTACTGGGCGCGCACACGCCACGCGTCAGGGGCCCGCGCCGCGATCCTCGCGTTCAACCTGCGCTCGGCGGCCGTCGTCATGGCGAACAGTTCGTTCCAGAACGCGTTCGCGTGGACGCAGATCATGACGGTGGCGGCGATGCTGGTCGGCATCACCCCACCGTCATGATTGCGCGTCGCCTGCGTCTGGACGGGCAACGGGCAGCCGCTCAGCACCGCCAGTGAGAGCTCAGGGTGCCCAGTGCGAGCCCAGCGGGTAGCCGCCGTTGTCGCCGTTGTCGGTCGTCTTCGTGGCGAGCACCTGGTGCAGGTGCAGCCAGCCCTCCTCGAACCCGAGGCGTGAACCGGCCATGTAGATGCCCCACACCTTCGCGGTCGGCAGGCCCGCCTCGGCGACGCAGAAATCCCAGTTCGCCTCGAGGTTGCGGCACCAGTCGCGCAGCGTCAGGGCGTACGACAGGCGCAGGTTCTCGTCGTGCTGAACCTCGAAACCGGCGTCGTGGCACTCACTGATGAGCCGCCCCGGCGAGGCGAGCTCGCCGTCGGGGAAGACATAGCGATCGGTGAACGGCTCCGGCTTGGCCGATGCCGTGTCGTCGCGACGCGTGATGCAGTGGTTGAGCAGGCGGCCACCGTCGCGCAGCTTCGAGTGCAAGAACGAGAAGTAGTTGGCGTAGTTCTTCACGCCGATGTGCTCCGTGAGGCCGATCGAGCTGACGGCGTCGAAGCCCGTCTCGGTGACCTCGCGGTAGTCGCCGTGGCGGATCTCGACGAGGCTCTCGAGGCCCGCCTCACGCACGGCGCGCTGACCCCACTCGGCCTGCTCCTTGCTCAGGGTGACGCCTATGACGTGGACGCCGCGCTCGCGAGCGGCGTGCATCGTCATGCCGCCCCAGCCGCAGCCGACGTCGAGCAGCCGTTGGCCGGGCTGCAGGTCGAGCTTGTCGGCAACGAGGGCGAACTTGCGCTCCTGCGCTTCCTCGAGGGTGTCGTCCGGCGTGTCGAACACGGCACACGTGTAGGCCATCGAGTCACCGAGCACCTTCTCGTAGAACGCGTTCGAGACGTCATAGTGGTGCTTGATCGAGTCGGCGGCGCGACGCACCGGGTTCACCTTGGCGAGGTGGCGCTTCCAGCGGGGCTCGTTCTCGACCTCGGGCAGCGGCGGGTGGACGAACGCCTTCGGCCCCAGCTGCTTGACGACGGGCGCGAGCGCCGACGCGACGCCCTTCGGCGTCAGCTGCTTCGTGCGCACGTCACGCTTGATGCGGCTGAACACCTCGTAGGGGTCACCAGGGTGGAAACCGGTGCCGGTCAGCGTGCCCGTCAGATAGGCGCGGGCGAGGCCGAGATCGCCAGGGGCGCTGAGGAGGTAGCGCAGCCCCTCCTCGCTCTCGACACGCACGGCGATGTCGCTGTCGCGCGGGCCGATGTCGGTGCCGTCGTACGCCGTGATGCGGAAGGGCAACGGCTCCTCCAACACGGCCTGGACGGCCTGGGCGACGAGGGGGGTGGCGGTCGTGGTCTGGCTCATGCGTGCGTCCTCATCTTGTCAGCGAACTCAGGAAGGCGGCCCTGCGGGTCGTACTTCGTCTTCATGCGGCGGTATTCGGCTGCGCCGTACAGCTCTTCGAACGTCTCGGCGTCGTAGTAGACGTCGGAATAGAGCGACTTGTGGCCGTCCATCGTCGGCAGCACGGCCTCGATGTCGCGGTTGACGTCGCCGTCAGACCGCCCGGGGGTGATGGCGACGGTGCCCCAGAACCCGACGTTGACGTACGTGCGGTTCGGTTCGAGCTGGTACAGCGGCCACGCGTCGTCGCCGCGCAGGCGCAGCGGGCACACCCACACGGGCGTCATGCCGACGTGCTCGTCGAACCACGGCATGAACGTCTCGAGCTGTTCGAGGGGCACCTCGACGTCCTGCACGACGCGCTCGCGCGGCAGTTCGCCGCGCATCTCGTCGATCTTCGCGGCGAAGCCCCAGCGGTTCTCCCACCCGACGATGCGGTGGTAGAAGTCGCTGCGACGGTACTTGCGCGGCCACACGCGTCGCACCTTCGGGTTCTGTGCGAAGAACGCGTCGGAGCACCAGAACCAGTCGGTGTCCCAACGCCAGATGTAGTCGTGCGCGCTCAACGTGTCGCGGTCGAGCTCACTGATGCTCTTGTAGAAGATGTTCTGCCCCGTGTAGTCGCTCGGGCGGCGGCGCGTCTCGGGGAAGAAGTTGGCGAGCACGAGATAGGCCTCGTCCTTGCTGACGATCATGCCGTCGAGGCCGTCGACGCGTTCGCCTTGCCACTCGCGGGTCTCGACGATGGCGTCGATCGCTCGCGTCATGGCTGCGACGCTCGCGAACCGCACGTTGCGCGTCTCGACGAGGTCACCGATCGGCTGCAGTTCGATGCGCAGACGCGTCGCGTAGCCCAGGCTGCCGTAGCTGTTGGGGAAGGCGCGGAAGAGGTCGGCGTGCTCGTTGGTCGGCGAGGCGGTGAGCAGCTCGCCGGTGCCGGTGAGGATGTCCATCTCGAGGACGGACTCGTGCGGCAGTCCGTTCTTGAACGACGTCGACTCGATGCCGAGGCCGGTGACGGCGCCGCCGAGGGTGATCGTGCGCAACTGCGGGACGACGAGCGGCATGAGGCCGTGCTCGAGCGTGGCGTCGACGAGGTTCTCGTACGTGCACATGCCCTGGACGTCGGCCGTGCGAGCGTCGGCGTCGATGCTGATGACGCCCGTGAGGCCGCTGACGTCGAGGCCTACCTTCGCTTTCTCACGCGGACGGAAGAGGTTCGAGGTCTTCTTCGCGAGGCGCACCGTGGCGCCGGCGGGGATGGCTTCGAAGGAGGCCCTCAACTGCGCGACGGCAGAGGCGTGAGCGGCCTCACCGGCCGGTTCCACACTGGGCTGTTTTTTCTTATCGAACATCTATGCTCTCCACGTCTCAGGAAATTACGCCTGCCCCGGTTGCAGCACCAAATCAGGCCGGCTCATTCCCGAGCAACCGCTCGACCCAGGCGTTGCGGAACATGCCGGACGGGTCATGCCGACGCGCCTCGCCGTCGAGGGCATGCAGTCCGGGGAACTGTTCGCTGAGCTGCTGTGGCGGTGCCGCGTGCAGCTTGCCCCAGTGCGGGCGCGGGTGGCCAAGTGCAGCTTCGAGGGCCGGCAGTTCACGGCGGACGGCGTCCGGGTCGCGGCGCCAGGTGAGGTGGATGGCGAGCATCTCGCCTGTGGCGAACGGGCTCGCACTGAGGCTGTCGCCGGCGACGGCGCGGATCTCCATCGAATGCGCGAGGCGGGCGAAGACGTCGGCGAACCGTGGCAGCGCTCGCAGGGCGTCCGCGACCGTTTCACGTGAAACAAAGTACTCGCTCTGCACCTCGTCGCCGACGCTGGGGGTGAAGTCGCTGCGGAAGTGAGTCAGCCGTTCGGCGCTCGGCCCGTGAACACCGAGCTGCTCAGTCACCGCGACGGGATCAGCGCCTGGGCTCGGGTGACGAGGGCTCGTGGCGGCGCGGGCGCCGGCGAGCTGCGCCGGAGCATCGACGCCGCGCGGACGCTTGGCGAAGAGCAACGCCCGACCGCCGTCGCTCCAGTCGGGGGCGATGCTGAACGAGTAGAGCGGGCGCGTCAGGTCGTCGAGATGGTCGACGAGGGTGTCGTATTCGAGCCCTTCGTACACCGTCGTTGCGATGTCGAACGCGGGCACGACGTCGAGGATCAACTCGACGACGGGCCCGAACAGACCGAGATGCACGGGATAGTGCTCGAACCCGGGTTCGCCGCGCGTCATCGTGTGCAGCTCGCCCGCAGCGGTGACGTGGGTGAGCGAACGCACCGCAGACGCGAGGCTCGGACGCTCCCATCCGGAGCCATGCGTCGCCGTCGCGATGGCCCCGGCGACGGTGATGTGCGGCAGTGACGCAAGGTTCTCGAACGCCCAACCACGCTGCGCGAGAACGGCGTTGACCTGCGCATACGTGGCGCCGCCGTCGATGGTGACGCAGCGTGCGTCCTCGTCGAGGTCGATGCGACGCTCGAGGTCGAGGAGGCTGAGCTGCACGCCGTCTGTGTCGGCGATGTCGTTGAAGCTGTGGCCGGTGCCGACCACCCTCAGCCGCCCACCGTCGGCCGCTGCCCGGCAGACCGCATCCTGCACCTGCGACGTTGTCCGCGGCGCGTATCGCTCGCGTGCTTCGAAGACGACGGTGCCGGCCCAGTTCGTGGAAGGGAGCGCGCTCATCCCCCCAACGTTATACCCGCCCGACGGCGCTCGCCCTGGGTGCTCGAGGCCGGGGTGCTGGGTCTACCGGCGAGTGAGTCACTCTCGTGTCCGGGTGAGTCAGTCAGGACTGACTCACCCGGACGTTGGTGACGCAGTTGGATCTCACGTCGCATGCGCCGCCCTGCGGGGCGTGGCGCGACGGGAGTCGAACGATCAGATCGAGACGACCATCTTGCCGGTGTTGGCGCCGTTCAGCAGGTCCATGAACGCCTGCGGCGCGTTCTCCAGGCCCTCGACGACCGTCTCGTCCCACTGAACCGAGCCATCGGCGAGCCACGTCGCCATCTTCTGCTGGAACTCGGGCACGAGGTCGCGGAAGTCGCTCTGGATGAACCCGCGGATCGTGATGCGCTTGCCGATGACGAGCGCGAGGTTGCGCGGCGCGGCGGGCGGCTCCGTCGAGTTGTACTGCGCGATGGCGCCGCACATCGCGATGCGCCCGTGGGTGTTCATCGACGAGATGGCCGCCTCGAGGTGGTCGCCCCCGACGTTGTCGAAGTAGACGTCGATGCCGTCCGGCGCGGCGTTCTTGAGCAGGCCGCGGACGTCACCGTCCTTGTAGTTGAAGGCGGCGTCGAAACCGAGCTCCTCGAGACGCGCGATCTTCTGTGCGGAGCCCGCCGAACCGATGACGCGGGACGCACCCTCGAGTTTCGCGATCTGACCGACGAGCGAGCCGACGGCACCGGCCGCGCCGGAAACGAACACCGCGTCGCCGGAGTGGAATTCACCGACGCGCATGAGCCCGCCGTACGCTGTGATGCCGGGCATGCCGAGCGCGCCCAGGTAGGCGGACGGCGACACCTGCGCGCCACCGACGTTCGTCGAGACCTTGCGTGCCGCCTTCGCGGGCACGACGGCCATGTCGCGCCAGCCGAGGCCATGGAGGACGAGGTCACCCTCCGCGAAACCCTCAGCGCGGGATTCGACGACCTCGCCGACCGCGCCGCCGTCGAGGGGCTCGTCGATCTGGAACGGCGGGACGTAGGACTTCACGTCGTTCATGCGGCCACGCATGTACGGGTCGACGCTCATGACGGTGTTGCGCACGAGCAGTTCGCCGTCGCTGAGGGCGGGGAGTTCCCGCGTCTCGAGGCGGAAGTTGTCGGAGGTGGGCGCGCCATGGGGGCGCGATGCGAGCACGATCATCTGAGAAGTCGTCATGCCCTCACATTGCCACGGGCCACCGACAACGCTCCAACCGAGCCGGTCGAAGCCCCCTGCGTATCCACGGTCCACGACGGTCGATTCAAGGGCGAATGTGACCGAAATCGCGGATGAGGACGCCGCTTGCGAAGATGGCCGAATCGCAGATGGGGACGACAATCGCGGAGGGGCGGGCCTTCAGGGACGCAGCGCGTCAGTGGTGGTCGCGCAGTTTCAGCTGGTAGTAGACCGTCGCGCCCGTGGTGTCTAGCTGTTCGAAGCCATGCGATTCGTACAGGCGGTGCGCGTAGGCGTTGTTGCTCTGAGTGCTGACGCGAACGTGGTGCGCACCGTTCTCACGGGCACCGTCGAGTACCGCTTCGAGCAGCGACCCGCCGACGCGGCGTCCGCGTGCGGCTCCGTCGACGAACAGGTCGGCGATCACCCAGTCGTGAGTGAGGTGGATCGAGTCGAACGCGCGGTAGACCTGCGCGAACCCGACGACGCCCACGCTGTCCCGGGCGCCGAGGACGAGCGTCTGCCCCGTCTCGATGCGCTCGGCCAGAAACGTCCGCGCGTCTGGCGTTGGCGCCTTGCCGCAGAAGCTGCGGTACTGCTCGAACAGATCGACGAAATCCTCGACGTCCCCAGGCATGGCATGTGCGATATCGATGTTCACGCCTTCATCTTGCCCAATCGCGCACGCCCGCGGCCTCTGGGCACCGCAGAGCGGTTCGCCGGGACTCGACGAACCGCTCTGCGGGCGTCAGGTCACAACGAGCGGGCGATGAGTTCCTTCATCACCTCGTTGGCGCCGCCGTAGATCTTCTGGATGCGCGCACCGGCGTACATCTTCGCGATGGGGTACTCGAGCATGAAGCCGTAGCCGCCGAACAGCTGCAGGACGCGGTCGATGACATTGCACTGCACGTCCGTCGTCCAGTATTTCGCTCGCGAGGCGGTGGCCGAGTCGAGCTTGCCCTCCATGTGCAGCATGATGCAGTGATCGAGCAGGGTGCGGGCGGCGAGCACGTCCGTCGAGCACTCGGCGAGCACGAAGCGCGTGTTCTGCAGGTCCATCAGCGTGCCGTCGAACAGTTCACGCGACTTCGCGTGCTCGACCCCGAGCTTCACGGCCAGCTCCGCCGATCCGACGGCGGTGCACGCGAGGCCGAGGCGCTCCTGCGGCAGCTGCTCCATGAGGTGGTAGAAACCGCGCCCTTCCTCGCCGAGCAGATTCGCGACGGGTACGCGCATGTCGGTGAAGTGCAGTTCGCGCGTGTCCTGACCGTGCTGGCCGATCTTCTGCAGCACGCGCCCGCGCTCGAAACCGTCGAGGTCGGCCGTCTCGAGCACGATGAGCGAGATGCCCTTGTGCCCGGCGGCCTTGTCACGCTCGCAGGTGCGGGCCACGAGGACGATGAGGTCGGCGTGACCGGCGTTCGTGATGAACGTCTTCGAGCCGTTGATGATGAACTCGTCGCCGTCGCGCACCGCGCGCGTCGAGACGCGCTTGAGGTCGGAGCCCGCGCCGGGTTCCGTCATGCCGATGGCGCCGACCCATTCGCCGGAGCACAGCTTCGGCAGCCACTTGCGCTTCTGCTCCTCGGTGCCGTAGGCGACGATGTAGTGCGTCACGATGATGGCGTGGACGACGAAGCCCCACGAGTCGTCACCGGCCTTCGCCTGCTCGATGGCGACGACGGCCTCGTGCGCGAACGTCGCGCCGCTGCCGCCGTAGTCCTCTGGCACCGACAGGCCGAGCAGGCCCAGCTCACCCGCCTTCGTCCAGACGTCACGATCGACCTGGTGCTGTTCGCTGTAGCGGTCGATGTTCGCGAAGATCTCGCGGCTGAACGTGGCGGCGAGACGCTGGAGGTCTTCCAGTTCGTCGTCCATCCACGGCGAGCGGTACGGCAGGGGTGCGGCCGGGCCCATGGGTCTTTCCTTTCGTCGGTTCCACCAGTGTCCCCCACATCACAACAACCTTGGCGCTGCGGGCGCGTCTCATTCACTGCCCGTCGCACCGGCTCCTTCACCCGAAGGGGCCAGTGACCCTGCATCTATGTTGACCGTCAGGTACGCTTTATCGAACGCGAGTGGTGAAATACGACACGCGTAGTGGGTCTGACGTCCAACCGGGTGGTGGCGGACGACAGACCCGCGCGAGCCGCCGCAGCGCCGCGCACGGGGGAAAGCGCAACCGAGAACGAGGAGCTGCTGCATGGCCAGCCATGACGCCGGGTGGGAGGCGTTCCGCGAGGAGTTCCGCCACTGGATGGAGCTTCGGGGGATGACGAGCAGAGCCCTCGCCGCTCGCCTCAACGAACTCACCGTCGACCAGCCGTTCGACGAGCACGTCGTCAAGCGATGGCGCCACTCCACGTCACCGCCCCTCGAAGTCGTGCGTCACATCGCGTCCCTGCTCACGATGAGCGACGATCCGAGCGGTCAGGCTCCCTACGATTCCGCGTTCATCCTGCGTCGCATGGGCCTGCTCGCGCCCGCAGCGCCGGCCCAGGAACTTCTCGACACGAGCCTGCGTCTGCAGGAGCTTCGCCTGCGCCTCAGTGAGGTGCGCGGCCAGCTGAGCCGCCACGCCGCGCGAACCGGCGCCGGCCAGCTCGTCCAGACGGCGCTTTCGCATGGGTACGCCGCGGCCGTCTTCCCCGTCTGGGAGGGGCCGGTCGGCTATCCGATGCACGTCGCCGACCGCATCGACTTCCGCACCCCGCGCGACGACATCCCTGCCGTCGAGGAGAACGAGGAGATGCTCGCCGCGCTCGTCGCCAACGCCGCCGTGCCGGGCACCCGCCATCCACGATTCAGCACCCAGCCTGATGATCTGGCTGAACAATCGCACTGGGCGATCCAGCTCATCGGCCGCCCCTCGATGCGCAACGGCAAGGCCATCCACCCCGCCGCGCCGGCGATCGCCGTCACCGCCTCGACGACGAGTGCGTGGGCCGACGACGTGGGCGGCATCATCGCGTGGTTGCTCGGCTACGGCTTCGTCTCGACCCGCGAGATCGCGCGTGAGCTGACGCGCAACCCGATCGCGACGGACGCGCTGCGCAGCGAGGTGCACGATCAGTTCGTCGCGCGCCCGCCGTCGCACCACGTGTGGTCGCACCACAGCGTCATGGTGCCCGAGGACAACCCGAACTCGCCGTGGGCCGCAGCCGACGGAACCGGCTCGCCCGGCCTCGTGCACATCCGACTCGTCGAGGATCACCGGCTCATCGAGTGGACGTCCGAATGGCTCGGCGGGCAGCTCGGCATGAGCGCCGAGGAGGCTCTGACGCTGACGGAGACCACCGCGTCCACCGTCGAGGCCCGCCTGCACAGCGGCGCGCTCGCGCACGTGCGACGACGCACCCTGCTCGTGCCGACACCGTTCGCCGAGACGTCGGCGCAGCGGTGGGAGAACGCCCTCGGCGCGGCGCTGGCCGCGACGCGCTTTCTCGCCGAGCTCGGCGTCGAGCGCACCGACGGCCTCGACGCCGTGCATGATCGGTTGATGCGAGACGAACCGGACATCGCCCCCTCCTTGCTGCGGTGGCTGGCCGACCACGAGTGCCCCCTGGTCAACCCGAAATTTTCGTCCTGGTCGAATTAGGGTCTGACGAGGTCAAGCGAAGATTTCTGTTCACAGGTCGGACAACCGACTTGGTGCGCGGCCAAGCGAGCCGCGCCTTCCTACACTGGCCGGAAGCCACGGCATGCGCCCGCGTCGGACACGGGCACGCTCACGAGGGGACCACCGACGATGGCAGCGCACGACTCCAGCTGGGAGATCTTCCGCAGCGAACTCAAGCACTGGATGGAAATGCGCCGCTTCACGAACAAGGCGCTCGCCGAGGCGATCAACGCAGACCTGCCCTCCAGCGGTCTGAGCGCACCCGTCGACGAGCAGATCATCAAGCGCTGGCGGCACTCGACGTCACCGCCCCTGATGACGCTCAAGGTCATCGGACGCATCCTCGGCATGAGCAGCGACCCCACCGGCCGCGCCACCTACGACCCGACGCACCTGCCGCGCGTCATGGGCATCCTCGACCCCGCCCCCGAGAACGCCGAGCTCATCGAGGCCGCCTACCGGCTGCAGACGGTGCGCGCCAAGATCGCCGAGGCCCAGAGCACCCTGACGGCGATCACTGCTGACGAGGGCGCCGTCAACGTCGTGCGCGCGGCCGCCGCGTCGGGGCTCGGCGCCGCCGTCCTGCCCGTCTTCGAGGGCCCGCGCGGCTACCCGATGCACGTCTCCGACCGCATCGACCTACGCGCCCAGGGCGCCGAGGCCACCGCGCCGCAACCGAACCAGTACCCCCTCGTCCATGACGCGCTGCACGACGCGTTCGCCGTCCGCAGTCGACGCGCACCGCGCTTCGCCGACACGAGCCTGCAGCCCAACCCCGACGCCTACGCCGCCTGGGCCGTGCAGCACGTCGGCTGCCCGCGCACGAGCGCGGTGGATCGCCCCCACGTCGGCCTGCCCGCCATTGCCATCACGTCCGTCACGACGACGCCGTGGCCCGACGACGTGGGCGACATCGTCGCGATGGTGCTCGGCTACGGCTTCACGACGACGCGTGAGCTCGCCCGCGAGCTGGTGAGCGACCCCTATGCGGCGGAACCGCTGCGCGCCGACATCCATGACAACTTCCTCTACGCCGCGACCCCGCTGTGTCGCGTGTGGACGCACCACAGCGCCGTCGTTCCGCCGGCGAACGACCATGCGCCGTTCGGCGACGCGCAGGGCCGCGTGACGAGCCAGCTGCTGCACTTCTACGTGCGCGAGGACGATGCTTCCCTGCGTCACGCCGCCGAGCACCCGGCGAGCCGCCTCGACCCCGTCTCTCCGGAGGAGCTCGACGCCGCCGTCGCCCGCACGCGCGCGACGCGCGCCGAACTCGACGCACGGTTCGAGCGCGTGCAGGACAACCCGCGCATCCGGCGCATTGACTACGCCTTCACGCCCGAGGCCGAGGACCGCTGGGCGCTGGTGTTCGAGATGACGCTGACGATCCTGCGCAGGCTCGACGAGCTGGGCGTGCGCCTCGACCTCACCGAACTGCACGAGCGACTCGCGCGCACCGAACCGCAGGTCGCACCGCAGGTGCTGCGCTGGCTCGCCGACCACGACGCGCCGTTCGTCGAGTCGCGTCACCGCACGCTGCACTGACGGGCGACTGACGCGCGGCGCCCTGCGACGAGGAGACCCCGTTCAGGCGGACGGCCCTCAGCGCAGCGCGTGCAACCACGCGCGGGCGTCGGCGAAGGCCTCGTCGCTCGTCTCGGGCGTGACGTCGACGGGACGCTTGTCGGCGCGCGCGTACGAGCCGAGATAACGCACGTCGGCGGCCACGCGCTTGAGCCCCATGAGCGCCTCCCCGACACGTTCGGACGCGATGTGCCCCTCGATGTCGAGCGAGAAGCAGTAGCTGCCCATCGCCTCGCCCGTCGGACGCGATTCGAGGCGCGACATGCTGATGCCACGCGTCGCGAACTGCTCGAGCAGTTCGAGCAGCCCCCCGGCGCGGTCGGCGTGCTGGTAGAGCACGAGCGTCGTCTTGTCGTGGCCCGTCGGCGCGGGGGTGCGGGGGCGGCCCGCGGCGTCGCGGGCCTTCGTCACGAGGACGAATCGGGTGACGGCGCCCGCGTTGTCGCCGATGTGCGTGGCGAGGGTCTCGAGGCCGAATACGTCGGCGGCCATCGGCGCGCACACGGCAGCCTGGAAGTTCTCTGCGGCGTCATCGGCGAGGCTCTGCGCGGCGGCGGCCGTCGAAAGCGTCGGCACGTAGGTCGCCTGTGGCAGGTTCGACGCCATCCAGCCGCGCACCTGCGGCCACGCGTGCGAGTGCGACCCGACGCCCGTGATTTGCTCGGCGCGCGTGCCCGGGCGGGCCGCGAGGACGAACGTGATCGGCACGAGCACCTCACCGACGAGCAGCAACTGCGAGTCCGTGGGTGCGCCGGCTCCCGCGTTGAGGGCGTCCAGCGTGGAGCTCACGCCACCCTCGACGCTGTTCTCGATCGGCACCATGACGCCGTCGACGCCACCCGAACGCACCGCGTCGAGCGCGGCCGGGACGGTCGCGAACGGGACCGAGCGTTCCAGGGCAGCCGCGACGAGGTCGTCCGTCGCGGTTGGGGCGCCGGACGAGCTGGGAGTCTGGTGCGAACTCGCCTCACCGGGGGTCGAAGCACCCGCGGCAGGCGTGGTCGCGTCCGCCCCCTCGTCACTGGCGGGACGCACCGCTCCGGCGGTGTCACGCCTCTGCTGCTCGAGCCACCCCCGCAGCGCAGCCTGCGTGAACGTGCCGGCAGGGCCGAGGTAGCCGTAGGTCGGTTCGTCGTGCGTCATCGGGCATTCCCCTCACCGGCGCGCGCCGCGGCGACCGCCTGCTTCTCCTCGGGCGTGAGCTCGCTCGAACTCGCGCCTGCTTCGACACTCTTGGCGTACGTGCGTGACTCGGCGCGCCCGTGGATCGACGAGATGACGAGACCGTCACCGGCGTCATCGACGAGGGCCGCCGAGAACGACAGCTGACCCGCCATGTCGCCGAACGCGTCGTAGCGGACGACTGCGACGTGCTTGAGCGCGCGTCCCGAATCGGCGCGGGCTGCGGCGAGTTCGGTTCGAGCAGCGGCGATGTCGCGCGCCACCTGGCGCGGGCCGCCGTCGTCGTCACCGATGATGGTCGCGAGGCGGGCCTCGCTCGCGCGGACCTGCACGAGCGCCCACCCGGCGAGCAGGAGAGCACACACTGCGACGGCGAGAGCGACGGCGATCACGACGTCAGCCTATGCAACCGGGCGTGGTCGATCAGACCGGCACCCAGGCCGGGAATTCGACGCCGGCGAGGGCGGCCACCATGAGCGCCGCGAACAGCAGGCACACGACGCCACCGGCGGTGCGGATGGCGGAGAGGCTGAGCCGCTTGAGCAGCGCCTTTCCGGCGACGGCGCCCAGCGCCGAGACCAGGGCGAGCGCGAGGAACGCCGACAGGCCGACGAGCCAGGGGTTGCCGCCACGCGCGACGAAACCGGCGGTCGCGAGCTGGCTCAGGTCGCCCCACTCGGCGAGGAACAGGATGAGGAAGCTCGCCCCAATCGCCTTGAGCCCCTCGGCCGGCTTGGCCTTGGCACCGAACTCCTCCTCGGCCTCCGCCTCACCCTCATCGGCCTCCTTCGCGCCCTTGATCAGCACGAAACCGGCGACGAGGAACAGCAGCGCGACGACGGCGTGCACCGGCTTCTCCGGCAGCAGGGTGAGGGCGCGGCCGAACAACACGGCGACGACCGTCTGCACCGCGAACGCGGACGCGACGCCGATCCACACGTACAGCGGCCGATATTTCGTCGCGAGCACGAGCGTCGCGATGAAGGTCTTGTCGGGAAGTTCGACGAGGAACAGCGTCGCGAAGACGGTCAGGGCGAGAGCGAGATCCACGGGCCACGAGCCTACCGGGTCGCAGCGAGGATCCAGGATCAGCGACTACGCTTGAGCGATGTTCCGTCGGTGGCTCGTGACTGCTCTCGTCGCCGCCGTGACGTTCGCGGCGCTCGCCGTGGGCATCTCCGTCGCCAAGTCCGACACCTCCCCCACGCATCGCGCGCAGCCGGGCAACCTCGTCGTCGTCGGCATGCCGGGGCTGACATGGAGCGACATCAACCCCGACACGACACCGACGCTGTGGGACATGTCGCAGCACGCCGCCGTCGGCAACCAGCTCGTCCGCGTCATCAGCGACCACTCGTGCAGCGACGCGGCATGGGTGACGCTGGGCTCCGGTACACGCACCCCGCTCGGCTACAGCCCGCCGATGGCGGCAGCGTCCGGCACGAACGACTTCTGCCCGCCCCCGGTGAAAGGCGAGTACGACGCGACGCACCACACCTACCGTTACCCGCAGTGGAGCACGTGGGCCAAGGACGCGCTGAAACGCAACATCCCCTCACGCATGGGGCTCGTCACCTCGACACTGGAGAAGGACGGCCAGTGCGTCAGCGCCGTCGGAGAACGGGCGACGCTCGGTGCGGCGAACCGTCAGGGCGTCGTCTCGCACTACTGGCCGAGAATCTCCGGCGCTGACCTCGCCGCGTGCCCCGTCACGTACGTCTCGCTCGAGGGGCGCAGCGACGCGCAACTGCGTCAGGTGCTCGACGCGGCACCCATCGACACGACCGTCCTCGTCACCGGCCTCACCGATGACGAACGCCCCGAATCGCCGCGCGCGATCATGCTCGACGGGCCGACGGTCGGCTCGGGCATGCTGCGCTCACGCCAGACGCGTCAGCGAGGGATCGTCACGACGACCGACATCTCCGCGTTCGTCCTCGAACGCACCCCCCGCGCGCCGGTGCTCGGCGAGGGGCGCCCCCTGTCGATCGAACCCGTCTCGACGCCCGCCGCACTGCGCTCGGTGCGCAACACCCAGACCCTGCTGCGCACCGAGCGCAACCTCGTCGGGCCGTTCTTCGTCTGGGTCGCGGCCCTCGGCGCGCTCGCCGTCACCATCGGGGCGTGGCTGTCGGTCCGCGCGCGCTGGTGGCCCTGGAGCGGACGTGACGTGGCCGACGGCAACGCCGCGGCCCGCGCCGTCATGACGCGCCGGCTGCGGGTGGCGCGCGGCTGGTGGGCGACGACGGGTGCGCTGCTCGGTGCGGTGCCGGCGGCAACCTTCCTGGCGAACCTCTACGCCTGGTACCTCCACGACCATGCGTTGGCGTGGCTCGGCGGGTGCGTCGTCGTCATCATCGTCGTCATCGCGGCGCTCGCACTGCTCGGGCCGTGGCGTCGCTGGACGCCCGGCCCTGCCGTCTTCGTCGCCTCCTGCACCGCGCTGGTGCTCGCGATGGACGCGGTGCAGGGATCGCCGCTACAGCTCGTCAGCGTGCTCGGGCTCCAGCCGGTGTACGGCGGCCGATTCTTCGGGATGGGCAACGTCGGATACGCGCTGTTCATGACGTCATGCCTGTTCGTCGCGGCGATGCTCGCGGGGCGTTATCGCGCGATGAAACGGCCGCGGCTCGCATTGCTGACGGTGCTCGCGATCGGCGTGCCCGCCATCCTCGTCAACGGGGTGCCGCAGTGGGGCAACGAGGGTGGCGGCTCGGCAGCGTTCGTGCCCGCCATCATCTACCTGGCGATGCGTGCTCGCGGGTGGCGGATCACGCTGACGCGACTGCTGCTCGCCGCGTTGGGCGGTGCTGCGTTCGTCTTCGTCATCGGCTGGCTCGACTACCTGCGCGGCGAGAGTGCGCGCACACACCTCGGCGACATCTTCGCCGGCCTCGTCGGCGACGGGCAGGTCAACCCGATCAGGCGAGTGCTGTACGCAAACTGGCACATGCTCAACACCCATTGGTTCTACTGGTTCGTGCCGATCTGGCTCGTCGTGTGCATCGTCGTGCTCGCGTTTCCCGACGGGCCCGGGCGCTTCCTCAAGCCACTGCTCGTGCGCGTGCCCATGATGCGGCACGGCCTCATCGCCATCACGATCATGCTCGCCGCCGGATTCCTCGCCAACGACTCGGGCACCTCGATCCCGCCCGCCGGGGCGCTCGTCATCATGCCGCTGCTCGTCATCGTCGCGGCGCGCCTCGGATCGCCGCGCACGAGCGAAGCCCCTCGCGTGCCTGCCGTGAAGGGTTGACGGCCGTACCCATCTGCGATTTACGTCCACATCCAACGGATGTTGCGGGCAGGCGAAGGTGGACGAAAATCGCAGAAGTGCACAGGCTGCCGCGGGCTTCGAGCCCTTTCCACTGCTCTCTTCACACCGTCGCCGACGTGGAACCGACGTCGGACGCGCGCTGCGCTCGGCCCCTTCCGTCAGACGACGCCCCGGCAGCGACACGCGTGAGGCCCCCGCACCTGACGATGTGGGGGCCTCACGGAGAGTTCCGGCAAGGTGAGCGCCTGGCGACGGAGTCGACGCGGCAGACGCCCTACGCTGAGCCCTGACTCACCAGATCTGACGGTGAGAGCCGAGCTCAGTGCGACCTGACGGCGGGCGTCAGCGCAGCGTGATCTGCCGCGAGACGATGCCGTTGCGGGCGCGACGTTCGTCGGCGGTGAGCGGCTCGGTCTCGAGCGAGGCGAACGCGTCGTCGAAGGCCTTGGCGAGTTCGGCCATCGGTGCGGCCTGCTGCTCGGGCAGGCGGTCGGTCGCCACTTCCCAGACGGGCGTCAGCACGCCGCACGCACGGAACGCGCCGAGGAGGCGGCCTTCGTCGTCGTTCTCCGGCATGCGCGCCTTGCCGGATGCGGACAGGCGGGCGAGCGCGTCGGTGGCCTTGTTCTCGTCGTGCGGCGGCACCCAGCGGATGAAGGCGCGATCGCCGATGAGGCACCAGTAGGCGGAGTCGACGCCGTCGATCGGCGCAGTCGGAGCGATCGACTCGTTGGCGTCCTCCATCGAGACGGAGGCCTCTTCGCCGATCTCGTGCTCTTCGGGGATCCAGAAGTCGAACGTCTCGTGGACGGTCGGTTCGAACGTCGTGCTCGTGATGATGTCCTGCAGGCGCGGCGTCGCAGCGCTGACGCGCGGCGGTGCGGGCAGCGGCTGGCCATTCTCGAGCTGCGTGACGGCGATGAGCTGCGCGGCGAGGTCGCGGCTCGCATCGCCGGATCCACCGCCCGTCTGCAGCGCCACCATCATGTCGCCGTCCTCGCGACGCAGGCCGGGCCACGCCATCGGCAGGATCGTCGCGATGACCGCTTCGTGCTCCTGTCCGTCGACCTCGAAGGTGACCTTCGCCGTCGCTGACGGGACGATCTCACGCATCGCCACCCAGTCCGTCTCACCTGTGAGGCCCTCGAATGGACGCGCGACGAACGGCGCCGGCATGTGCGACGGATCGAGCGGACGCTTGTTCTCTTTGCCCTTGCGGCGTGAAGCCTTACCCATGGTCGATGAGTCTAGTGATGTCGCGTGCCCACGGCGGCGCGATGCGTCATCTCGCTGCGGTAGTGGAACGCCGTCAGGCGCGGCGTCGGCTGGCCCACATGCGTGTCGCAGCGAGTGCATCTGTCGAGCGTGCGAGGCCGATGCGCCGCAAGACGCGCAGAGGAATGTTTGGGCGGGCCGCCGCGGAGGCGGCCTGCCCGAGCTTGCGAGGTCAGGCCCGCCGACGCGACGGGCCGCCCAAACTGGCCCACACCGTGCGGCCGTTGCGTTCGTCGCTGACGCCCCATTCGTGCGCGAGGGAGCGGACGATGCGCAGGCCGCGGCCGGAGTTGACCCATTCGCTCTTGGGTTTGGGCATGGGGATGTCTTCGCCGCCGCCGTCGGTCACTTCGATCTCGACGCGCGGGGCGCGAACCTTCCAGTGCACCCGGATGCTGCCGTCGGGCAGGGGCTTGGCGTGGCGGATGGCGTTGGTGACGAGTTCGCTGACGACGATCTCGCATTCGCCGATGACTTCGTCGCTGATCTCGCCGTCGGAGAGGTCGTCGACGATGGTGCGGCGGATGCTGGGGACCGATTCGAGCGTCCAGTCCAGGCGGACGGTGCGGACGCGGGCGTCGCTCGACATGTCGTGGCTACCTCGTGCGGTCGGACCTCGCGGGGCGGGGTGGTGTTCAGCGTTCGTTCAACCTTGCCACACATCGCAACGGGCGTGGGGTTGGGTGCGCGGCCCCACGGGTGCGCCGCGACGGATCCGAGCGAAATGGGTGACTTCGAGCGCTCTGCCGCTCGTATCCGCCCATTTCGCTCGAATTCACGTTGGCGGCGGTCGTCAGACGACCACAGCAGAAGTGATCGTCGCCGACAGCGTCAGCCCCAGAACGCCTCTCGAGCTTTGAGCACCTTCTTGGGCTTGTTGGTGATGATGGCGTCCACACCGTTGCGCAGGCAGCGTTGGATGTCGTCGGGGTCGTCGACCGTCCACACGTGCACCTCGTGTCCGCGTGCGTGCTGTTCGGCGACGAGGCCGGGGTTGCGGCGCAGCATGCCGACGCTCATCGCCGCGATCGAGATACCGGGCGGCAGCTGCCCACCGCGGATGCGCTGTGGTACGACACCCTCCATGAGCCAGGCGAGCGGCACCTGCGGCGCCAGCGTCGTCATGCGGGAGACGGCGGGCAGCGAGAACGACATGACGCGGACGTTGCAACGCGACGGGTCGGGCGTGTCGAGACCGAATTCGGCGAGCACCCGCGCCAGTTCCTTCTCGACGCGCCCCGTGTGCTTCGACGGGTGCTTCGTCTCGACGGCGAGGTCGACGCGGCGCCCGGCGTCGAGCGTCGTGCGCAGCAACTCCTTGAACGTGAGCAGGCGTGAGCCGCTGCGGTCGGCGATTTCCCAGTCGTCGTCGGTGTCGTCAGATTCGAGACGCGCCTTCCACGACCCCCAGTCGAGGCCCTCGAGCTTTGCAAGCTCCAGGTTCGAGATCGCGCCCCGCCCGTTCGACGTCCGCTTCGCCGTGCGGTCGTGCACGCAGACGAGGTGACCGTCAGCGGTCAGCCGGACGTCACACTCGAGCGCGTCGGCACCGACGCGGATGGCGCGTTCGTACGCCTCGAGCGTGTGCTCCGGTTCGTGGTGCGACGCCCCGCGATGCGCCACCACCTGAGGGCGCTCACCGGACAGCGTCGGCAGATCGAGCGGCGCGACGGCTGGGCGAGCCGCGCGATAACCAGCAGCGAGCGCCTTGGCCGGGCGCGGGACGGCAAGACGAGACTTCGACGAACTCACCACTACATCCCTACCCCCCGCGCATGAATAGCGGGTTAATGAGGCGCCACTCGTCCGCACCACGGACGCTACGGTCTCGGCGCGTGGCTCTCATTCGTGAACGCACCTCGCGGGCGGGCCACCGCTCCTCGCGGTTCGTCGCAGGCGCGCAGTCCGCGGCGCGCGCCTCTCGCGTCGGCCGGCAACGGTCGGCGATCTGGCGATTCCGACGGGTGGGGGCGCGTCTCGTACGGGCCCACACGCTCGCCGCTCCCTCCCTTTCCGCGGAATGGCGGGGTTGTCGGGCGTGGAGGTTATGGTGACCGGGATCACCAGCCGCACTGGCCGCACCCGCCCGAGGAGGCGCGCATGCCCGACACGACGACCGACGATTTCACCGAGACCGCGACGCCGGACGTCCTCGTCGCCCGTCGCGGTTCACTCGCGCGCATCCTGCTGAACCGGCCCAAGGCCATCAACGCGCTCACGACCGACATGGTGAACGCCGTGAGCGCCGCGCTGGAGCAGTGGCGCGACGACGACTCCGTCACCGCCATCACGATCGAGGGCGCCGGCGAGCGCGGCCTGTGCGCGGGCGGTGACGTGCGCAGCGTCCGTGAAGCGTTCGTCGACGGCGACGGCGAGCGCGCGTTCGAGTTCTTCCGCGACGAGTACCGCATGAACGCGCTCATCGCCGACTACCCGAAGCTCATCGTCAGCCATCAGGACGGGATCGTCATGGGTGGCGGCGTCGGCATCTCGGCGTTCGCCGGGCTGCGCGTCGCGACGGAGCGCACGAAGGTCGCGATGCCCGAGACGATCATCGGATTCTTCCCCGACGTGGGCGCGCTCTACCTTCTCTCGCGCGCGCCGGGCGGCACGGGCGCCTACCTCGCACTGACAGGCACAACGGTTGGTGGCGCCGACGCCTGCTACGTCGGGCTGAGTGACGTCGTCATCGAATCCGACTCGTGGGCAACGGTTCTCGAGCGTCTCGCCGAGGGTGCTGACGCTGACGCAGCCGTCGCCCGGCTCGCGTCGTTCGATGCCGCTGGCAATGCACCTCTCGGTGCGCAGCGGGCTTGGATCGACGAGGCCTTCGGCTCCGGCGAGCACCTGCGCGCGCCGTGCGAGGTGCTCCAGACGCTGCGTGCGTCCGACGTCGAGGCCGCGCGCGGCGGCCGACCTGCTGACGCAGCGTTCACCGTTGTCTGTCGCCGCGACGGTCGAGGCGATGCGGCGCGCGGCGGGCATGGACTCGGTGCACGAGGTGCTCGCTCAGGACATGGTGCTCGCGCGCGGCCTCATCGAACACGGCGACTTCGTCGAAGGTGTGCGCGCGCAACTCGTCGACAAGGATCGCCAGCCGATGTGGTCGCAGGCCTCGTTCGACGAGGTCAGCGGCGCCGATGTCGCGCGCTTGTTCGAGGGCTGAGCCCTCGGCGGGACGCCGGTGGGGCACTCATGGCGTAGCCGGGGCCTCGTCTTCGCACTGGCGTGCACCCATCTGCGATTCTTGTCCACATTCAACGGCCATTGCGACGCCGCCCCCGATGGAGACAGTTGTGATGGTCACGAGCGCGTCGCATCCCCGGTGCTCGCGCAGGATGGCGGGCAACTCACACGTTGGCGCGCAACTTCCCGCCCACTCGTGAGTTACTCGCCATCTTGACGACGCCCGCCAGCGCTCAGATGCACGCCCGTGTCAGTGGACGAGCTTGAGTCCGATCACGCACCCGATGATGCCGAGCAGGAGGCAGATCTTGACGATCGAGACGGACTCGGCGCCCGTCATCATCGCGTAGGCGATGGTGAGCACGGCTCCGATGCCGACCCATACGGCGTAGGCGGTTCCGACAGGGAGGGTCTCCATCGCGTAGGCCAGACCACCCATGCTCAAGGCGCACCCGAGGGCGAAGACGACACTCGGGCCGAGGCGACTCAACCCGTCCGACTTGTCGAGCGCCGTCGCCCAGACGGCCTCCATCGCACCGGACACCACGAGCACGAACCACGCCATCATTGATCACTCCTGATGGCCGTCTTGTCGCGCTGCCGGGTACGGCTCCCTCGTCCGGGCCCGCATCGACGGGCTCTGCAAGCTTGTCACACGAACGGCGCTCCCTCGCTTCGCTCTGCCCAGGGGTGTGCCGGCAACCCGCAGCCAACTTCCACAGGATGGCGGGTAACTCACACGTAGGCACGTAGTTGTCCGCCTACTCGTGAGTTACCCGCCATCTCGTGCGATTGCCACGTACCCCAACGCCACGCCCGCCTATATGGGAATGATTCTCACTAAAGGGATGTTGAACCCACCGTCGAACGAAGGAGAAGATCATGACCCGCACGACGAACCGCCCGAAGATCACCCTGCGCTCCACCGCGGGCACGGGCTACAGCTACACGACGCGCAAGAACCGCCGCACGACGTCCGACCGTCTCGTGCTGCGCAAGTACGACCCGATCGCGCGCCGCATCGTCGAGTTCGCCGAAGCCCGCTGACCTCGCAGGAGCACGCGTCAGACAGCCGAGGAGCGAAACCTCGCTCCTCGGCTGATGCGCGCCCCCGCTCCTCGAACGGCAGACCCGGTCCTGCACATGGCCGAGGCCCGCCCTAACCCACTCTCTTAGCTCTTTCTCAGCCACCCGGTGATGAGGTCTAACCATTCACCACCCAGGCGAGCACCCGGTGGATGCTCGCGCGCCGAGAGAGGCCATTCATGTCGTCCGTCGTCGCCACCCGCCCCCGTCGCTCGCCGACCACCGGCGCCCGCCGCGCCCCCGCAGCCGAGCCCGCTGCACACCACCTCACCGCCAAGGCCGGCGCAGCCGGCGCAACGCTCGTCGCCGGCGGGCTCGGCCTCGGCGCCGTCGTCACCCACGAAGGTGCTGCGGCGACGGGCGAGCTCGGCCTCGACACGGCTCTCTCGCACGACCGCCTCAGCCCGCTGGTCAGCCTCGCGCACGGCATCGACGTCGTCATCGGCCCCATCGTCGGCCCGCTGCTCGTCGCCATCGTCGCGGCGCTGCTCTTCGTGCGCCACCGTCGAGCAGCCGTCATCTTCGCGCTGAGCACGGCCGGCCTGTGGCTCGCGACGTCGTCGCTGAAGCTCGTCTTCACACGCGCGCGCCCGCCGGCCGATCAGGTGCACGCCCTCGTGCACGAGACGGCGCGCGACAGCTTCCCGTCCGGCCACACCGCGCTCGCCGCAGCCATCGTCGCGGGGGCGTTCTTCGCGGCTCGCTCGCTCGGTCGATCCACGCGCCTCGTCCTCGCTATCGGCATCCCGTTCGCGCTCATCGTCGCGGCGTCGCGCCTCTACCTCGGCGCTCACTTCCTCGGCGACGTCACCGCCTCCCTCGTCTTCGTCACCGGATTCGCGCTCGTCGGCGCAGCACTCGCGCCGCTCGTCGCACGCCGGTTGGACCACTGACGACTGCGCCGACGCCCTGCGGCCCCGGAAAATGCGGGGTGCGGGCATCGACATTCCAGCGAGCATCCCACTCACGACCGGGGCCACACCGGACGACCCCCGGCCCAGGCAGCGACATACGAGCAACGACCCACCGACGCCCCGTCCGTCGATGGCGTCGACCGGCCGACACCACTGCCGCACGTCGAGGACCAATCGATGACCACCCCACCCACAGGCCCCGCATACGGTGAGGGGGTGCATTATCACCTCCCTCGCCGCGCGCGGGGCTTGCGCGTGCGGGTCGTCGCGACGTTCGTCGTCGCGGCCCTCGTCGCACTCGCCATCGCGCTCGCGGCGTTCACGTTCGGGCTGAGGCAGATCCTCACCTCGAGCGCCGGCGACAGCGCGACAACGGAGGCGCAGCAGGTCGCGAAAGAACTCAGCACGACGGATGACGCCTCCGCAGCGTTGCGTGCCGCGGGCATCCACACCCAGGTCGTGCAGGTGCTCGACGCTTCGGGCGCGATGCTCGCGACCAATGATTCCCACGCCTCGACTCCCCTCGCCCGCCCCGCCGAGAGCACGCGTCGCACGGAGATCACCCTCGATGGCGACCGCGACCACTACGTCGTCGTGACGCTCGCCGCGCACACGCGATCCGGCGCCGAGCGCTGGGTCGTGGCGGCCGCGCCGATCGACCACGAGGACACGATCGTCGACACGACGATCGTCCTGCTCGCCCTGACGGCGGGATGTCTGCTCGTCGTCACCGGCTGGGGCATCCACCGTGTCGTCGGGCGCGCGCTCGCCCCCGTCGAACGTATCCGTCTCGACGTCGAACGCATCCGCTCCTCCCACCGTCCCGAACGCGTGACGGTGCCCGCGACGGGCGACGAGATCGAGCGGCTCGCCATCACGATGAACGCGATGCTCGACCGTCTTGACGCCGCCGACGCGAGCCAGCGCGCGTTCATCTCCGACGCCTCCCACGAGCTACGCAGCCCCCTCGCGACGATCCGCATCCTCACCGAGACCGACCCCGAACCGTCCGAATCGACGCGCGTCATCCACGCCGAGACGCTGCGGCTGCAAGGCATCGTCGAGTCGCTGCTCGCCCTCGCACGGGCCGACGATGACGCACTCGCGCTCACCCTGCGAGACGTCGATCTCGACGACGTCGCCCACACCGAGGCGCTGCGAGCCCGCAGCGCTGCCCCGACCCGTGGCGGCGAGCCGGTCGTAGTAAGCGCCGACCTCGCGCCCGTGCGCGTCGTCGCTGACGGCGAGCGCCTCGCGCAGGTCGTGCGCAACCTCGTCGACAACGCGCTGCGTCACGCGACGAGTGCCGTGCGCGTCACGACGCGGGTGGAGGATGCCGGCAACCGCGAGCCGGCCACGGACAGGGACGGGGCGGGCCGAGTGAACGAGCGCTCTGACGACGACGCACGCGGAACAGCCGTTCTCACCGTCGACAACGACGGAAGCGTTCTCGACGCCGGCGATCGTGAGGCGATCTTCGGCCGCTTCGTCCGCCTCGATGACGCCCGCAGCCGCGACGCCGGCGGCAGCGGCCTCGGGCTCGCCATCGCGCGGGCCATCGTTCAGGCCCACGGCGGGACACTCGTCGCCGAAGAATCACCCGACGGATGGTGCCGCTTCACACTCCGGTTGCCGATGGACTGAGCCTCATACGCCCCCCGACCTGATGCGGCCCGCCGCATCCACCCCTCGCCTCAGCGTCACCCCTGCGGCGCCCACCGCTCGGCGAGCGTCACTCCGCCGCCTCAACCAACCTGTAGCCGTGACCCCGCACCGTCTCGAGGCTGGCGGTGCCGAACGGCGCGTCGATCTTGCGACGCAGATACCCGACGTACACTTCGACGACGTTGTCGTTGCCTTCGAAGTCGGCGCCCCACACGTTGTCGAGGATCTCAGGCTTCGACGCGGGCTCTCCGCCACGTCGCGCGAGGTAGAGCAGCAGCGCGAATTCCTTTGCCGTCAAAGAGATCTCGACATCACCACGCATGACGACGTGGCGCGCCGGGTCGATCGTCAGCCCGCCGACGTCGAGCACCGTCGGCCGCTCCGGCGCACCGCGTCGCGCGAGCGCCCGAAGCCGCGCCACGAGCACGGGAAAGCTGAACGGCTTCGTCAGGTAATCGTCGGCGCCGAGGTCGAACGCGTCGACCTGATCGAGGTCGCCGTCCTTCGCCGTCAGCATGAGCACGGGCGCCCACACCCCGTCGCGGCGCAGCCCGGCGAGCACGTCGTAACCGTTGCGGCCGGGCAGCATGATGTCGAGGACGATGACGTCGTACGGGTTCTGCGCGCCGAGCCACTGGCCGGTGATGCCGTCACCGGCGACGTCGACCACGAATCCCTCACGCCCCAGACCGCTCGCGACAGCGTCGGCGAGGTGCTTCTCGTCCTCGACGAGCAGAACCCTCATGCCGCCTCCTCGCGCGCGTCGATCGTCATGCCCCAGGTCTACACGACACCGGTGAGCCGACGCGATGCGTCAGGACGTGACGATGCAGCACCCGGCGAGCATGAGGGGCAGCGCGACAAGCCCGATGCCGAGCACCTCGAGCGGTTCGACGGCGGCGCGACGGCGCGTCAGCCACCAGCATCCGGCGAGACCGATGGCGAGTGCGACGGGCGCGAGGAGCAGCGTCGACGAGGCGAGCGACCCCCAGGCCGACGCGGGCCATACGTCGCCGATCAGCTGCCCGACGACGGTGCCCAGCGCCAGCATCGCGGCGACGGCGGCGACCCAGGCGACGGCGAGGTCGGTGAAGCGTGAGCGCGGGGCGAGGTTCATGCCTCGACGATGCGCGTCACACCCAGGCGACACCTCGTGCGCGCCTGTGGCGTGGCTGTGGGGCGAACGGTGCGTCCTCATCCCCTTTGTGTGCAAATGCATCCGGGTGCATTTGCACACAAAGGGGTCCGGGCGTCGAACGCACGCACCGTCGGGTTCGGCGCAGGTCAGCACGGCACTCATCGTCATGACCGGGCGGCGAGCATCAAGAAGTGGCCGACGATCGCCGCGACGACGCTGACGACGCCGATTCCGGCCCGAAGCGCGCTTCTCGGCCGTGGGTTGCCGCGCCCTCCTGAGGCCTTGTGCCAGTCATCTCGCCCATTGCACTCTGCCTCTCCTCACGTCGCCGCTCGAGCATGTCCACACTGCGACGCACCAGACGACATCACCGTTCCCCGCGCGGCGCGACGGGCGTTCGGCCACGCGTTGTTAGGCTCGCAGGGTGTATGTGAGCCGCGCAGAACTCGAGAAGATCCTGGGCGCGAGCGTGCCCGAGAGCGTCGACGGCATCGACGCCGTCACCCATGATTCTCGGGCCGCGAAGCCGGGTGGCGCGTTCGTCGCGATCCCCGGATTCACCGTCGACGGTGTGACGTTCGTGCCGCAGGCTCTCGCGAACGGGGCGAGCCTTGTCGTCGCCGAGCGTGACGTCGAGGGTGCTCCGACCGTCGTCGTGCCAGACGCGCGTGTCGCGCTCGCCGCCCTCGCCACCGCGACGGCCGGGCATCCGAGCCACGACGTCACCGTCTACGGCATCACCGGCACGAACGGCAAGACGACGAGTAGCTACGTCCTGCACGGCATCCTCAGCGCCGCGTACGGCGAGGAGAAGACGGGCCTGCTGACGACCGCCGAGATCGTCGTCGGCCGCGAGCGTGAGCCGGCCGTCCGTACGACCGGTGAGGCTCCGCAGGTGCAGGGCAACCTCGCGCGGATGCGTGACGCGGGCGTCGAGCACGTCGTGCTCGAGACGAGCTCGCACGGCATCCATCTCCATCGCGTCGCCGGAACCCGTTACGCCGCAGCGTTGTTCACGAACCTCACCCGCGACCACCTCGACCTGCACGGCACGATGGAGGACTACTTCCTGACGAAGCGGCGCCTCTTCGAGTGGACCGACGGGCCGAAGCTGACGAACGTCGATGACGCCTACGGAGCGCGCATCGTCGCCGAGGTGCCCGGCACGCTCGGGTTCGGCGTGAGCGAGAACGCCGACTACCGCATCACGAAGGTTCACCCCAGCGATGGCGGCACGGCGTTCACGCTGACGACGCCCGAGCGCTTCCTCGACGGACGCGACGCCCCCGGCGTCATCGAGCTGCAGATGCCGCTGCTCGGCGACTACAACGTGCACAACGTCGCGGGCGCGTCCGCGATCGCGCTCGAGATGGGCATGCCGCTCGACACCCTCGTCGGCGCCGTCGCCCACATGGCACAGGTGCCGGGCCGCTTCGAGCGCGTGCCAGCGGCCACCGCGAAGGGCTTCGAGGTCGTCGTCGACTACGCCCACACCGAGGTCGGCCTCGAACTCGTCCTCGACGTCGCGCGCGCCGTCGTGGGCCGCGACCACGCCGACGGCGGCGTCCGCAGCGAAGGCGGGCGCGTCATCTGCGTCTACGGCGCAGCGGGGCGGCGCGACCCGGCGAAGCGCCCGAAGATGGGCGAGGTGGCGAGTCGCCTCGCGGACGTCAACATCATCACGAACGACGACACGTATGACGAGGACCCGCAGGCCATCGCCGACGAGGTGATGGCGGGCGCCGATCCGTCGAACACGACGATCGTCCTCGACCGCCGCGACGCCATCAGTCAGGCGCTGACACAGGCGCGCCCGGGCGACATCGTCGTCGTCGCGGGCAAGGGCCACGAGCGCGTGCAGCACCTGCCCGGAGGCGACGTCGACTTCCACGACACCACCGTCGTCACCGAGCTGCTCGCCGAGCTCTGACGCCCCCCCGTCCTCATCTGCGGTTCTTGTCCACCTCTACGAACGGCGTGCACGGGTGACCGAAAAGCGTAGAAGGGGGACGTAGGTCGCCGATGTGGACGGGAATCGCAGAAGGGGACGGCGGGCGCGGGCGCGGGCACCCATTGTGTCGGAGGTGACACCACCCCCGCTTGCCACACTCTTACTACAGGCGTAGTGTTCACATCAGACACCAGCACTACAGATGTAGAAGGAGCGTTTCCCATGGACAACCTCAACACCGTCTTCTGGATCCTCATGACGATCAGCGCCGTCGGCGTCGTCGCCTTCTTCGGCTTCCTCGCCACGTGGGGCGCCCAGATCGTCAAGGCCAACCGTCCCGTGCGCCTCGAACGCCACGAGAGCATCCCCAGCTACTACGGCCGCATGGTCGCCGCGCACTGACGCAGACCGCTCGTCGCCAGGTACGTCGCTCCGCGCCTCTCGTCGCCAGCCCGTCGCACCACGGCTCGTCGTCACGCAGGGACGCAGCCGCCACGGATGCACCGGCCACCCGCGCAGCCTCAGTCAGACGAGGGAGTGGACTTACCCCGACTCAGGACGGCGTCGATCGACTTGCTATAAAAGATCTTGGCCTACCTGGCCGTCAGCTTCGAAGGCCACAAGCCTTCGAGCGCCACTGCTCGCAGTGGTCGACGACGAAGCCCGCATCACCTCACCACAGGTGACGCGGGCTTCGTCACGTCCGGGGCGGCACAGACGGCAGGTGCGAGGCCGACGAACGTCGATCGCGTCAGACGTCAGGCGTCACCTACCAGCCGTCCAGACGGAAGCCGCCAGCCGGACGATGGGGCATCCCGTCAGTCGATGAGCGTCTCGCGCAGCTGGGGCGTCAGCAGTCGCCGGGCGCAGATCATGCGCTGTTCGACGGCCGACGTGACGGCCTGCGCAGCCAGGATCGACGTCGAGACGACGACCTGCGCCGTCGCCGCCTGCACGGCCGATCCGCCGCCGAGCATGACGCCGATGAACGCGCCGGGCAGCGTCACCATGCCGGCTGTGCGTGTCTGGTCGAGCACGGGGATGAGCGACTCGGGAAGGCGTCGCGCAATGACTTCGCTGATCGCGTCGCGGGGCAGCATGCCGATCGACAGCCCCGCTTCATACATGTTCTTCTCCTCGCGCAGCCCGTCGAACGCGCGCCGAGAGACGAGCGTGTGCACGCTCATGACGTTGCCGATGACGATGCCCGCCGTCGGGATGATCGACACACCCTTCATCGGCACGACACCGCTGACGGTGAGGATGACGAGGACAGGCACGAGCCCTGCCGCCATCGCGAGCGTCGCAGCGAGCCGAGCCCGCACGTCCGTCGCGCCCGACCGCTTCGTCGTCGTCAGCACAGCCACGATGAACATGACGGCAACCGCGAGCACCGACGCCCACAGGTAGCGCACGACGCTCGTGATGAGTAGGGCGGCGAGCGTCAGCTGCACACAGGCACGGGCAACGGCGACGAGCGACGTCCGCGTCAGCTTGACGCCCGAAGCCCGGTAGCCGACCTGGATCATGACCAGCAGACATGCAATGGCGACGACGACGTGCCAGCCGAACCCTGTTGTCATACGGCCATTCTCACCGACGCCGGCGCCGCTGCGCACACCGCATGACGCCAGGCGCCTCGCCCGTCGCGCACCGCCCGGCTGCAGGCGGGGGCGCTCGCCCCAGTGTTCGGGACGTTTCGCTCCTGTCATGCGTTCGGCGGGCATGATGTGTTTCAAGGGGAGGAGCACATCATGACGACCCAGGCGCACCGCGTCGGCGCAAGCGACATGACACCCGAGCAGGTCGGCATGCTCAACGGCCGCGCAGCCGCACTGCAGGCGGCGACGGCGGATCTGCTCGAACGGGGATATCTGCGTCAGACGGCGTACGGGCGCCTCGAGGCGTGGACGATCCCACCCGCCGACGTCACGCCCCTGCAGCGCGCGGTCGTCGACGCCGTCCGTTGCCGCGCGCCACGCCTCGAGAACGTCCCCGCCGTGCGTGCGGCACTCGACGAACTGCAGCGTGACGCCGTGCGCCGCGGCCTGCTCAATCCGCCGCGCAGAGGCGGCAAGGGCGAGGCCCTGAAGATGACGTTCATGACCCTGTTCGGGGTCGCCCTGGCGATCATCGCCGCCACCGGAAAGTCTGTGGGTGGCGTGGTGGTCGGCTTGGGCTTCACGTGTTTCGGGGCGTACAACCTCGTGCGCGCTGTCCGCACCACACGGCAGGGGCGCCGCACGCCGGCCGGGGCTGCGGCCCTGGAGCAGATACGGTTGCGCGTGCCGAGCCCTGCGGCGGGGCTCACGCAGCCACCGATGCGCGGCGGGCTCGGCTACTCCGTCGGCCTGTACGGGACGCGGCCGCTGCTCATCGCGTTCCCGGCCACCGCGGCCCTGGGATGGGGGCTGAGCGACCACGTCGTCGACGAGGAGATGCAGCGTCACGCGAGGGCGAGTTCGAGCGCAGAGCCGTCGAGTACGAACGGGTATACGTGCTCGTCGGGTACGTCGAGCTCCGACTGGTCGTGCGACACCCATTCCGGCCATTCCGGCGGTTCCGGCGGTTCCGGTGACGCCTGGTGCAGCGGCGGAAACTGCGGCAGTGCAGGATCGTGCAATTCGGGTTCGTGCGGCGGCGGCTCATCCTGCGGCAGCTCGTCGTGCGGTTCGAGTTGCGGTGGCGGCAGCAGCTGCTCGAGCTGACACGACGCCCGGCCACCGCGTCATCAAGGCCTGCACAATCGGCTGCCGCGTCAGCTACATGAGAAATGCGCATCTGCCCGAGGAACATGCTGCGTATTCCTCGGGCAGATGCACATTCCTCGTGCGACGTCAGCGGGTGCGCGACAGCCTTCGCAGCTCCTCAAGTCGACGCTGACTCACGCAGGGAGCTTCACGTCAGCCATCCGCCGGAAGCCACACGTCACCGTGCCGGCAGTACGTGCTTACCGTCGCGGTCGGTCGCGACGCACAGCGAGCAGACAGCACCGTCACCCGTCGCGGAAGCCAGCATGTCGGGGCGTTCGAACACGTCGCCGCAGGCCTCGCAGTCGATCTCGGCCGCCGACGGGTTGCCGTGCTCGTCGAACATCTCGTGCGCCAGCCCGTCGGTGTTGCGGCGCAGGTAGTAGCGACCCTTCGTCGCGACGGCGATGACGGGCGGCAGAACGACGGAGAGCACGACGGCGATGATCGGCGAGTACGGCTGCAACCCACTGCCGAGGCCGCCGAAGAAGGCCACGATCGACAGGCCCCCCGCGACGATGACGGAGACGAACCCGACCGGGTTGATCGCGTACAGCATGCCCCGGCGGAATTCGGGTGTCTTCGGCGAGAGCTTCAACAGATAGGTGTTGACGATGATGTCGCTCGCGACGGTCACGATCCACGCGATGGCAAGGTTTGCGTAGAAGCCCAGGATGTCGTTGAGGAAGTCGAACATGTTCGCCTCCATCATGACGAGGGCGATCGTCACGTTGAACAGCACGAACACCATGCGGCCGGGGTAGTGCTTCGTCACGCGGGTGAACGAGTTCGTCCACGCGAGCGAGCCGGAGTACGCGTTCGTCACGTTGATCTTGATCTGGCTGATGACGACGAGCACGACGGCGAGCGTCATCGCGAGCCAGTGGGGCATCATCTGCTCGTACGCCGAAAGGAACTGGTGCACGGGCTCGTTGGCGATCGACGCACCGCCCGCGACGTTGGCGATGAGGTAGACGGCGAGGAACAGCCCGACCATCTGCTTGAGTGCACCGAAGAAGACCCAGCCGGGGCCGGCGACGATGACGGCCGTCCACCAGCGTCGCGAGTTCTCAGGGGTCTTCGCGGGCATGAAGCGCAGGTAGTCGATCTGCTCGGCGATCTGCGCGATGAGCGAGAGGCAGACACCTGCGGCGAGCATGACGGCGCTGAAGCTGACGCCACCACCATGGGCGCCCTTGTAGTCGAGGAAGGTGTCGACCGAGCCGGGGTGCGCCTGAACGAGATAGACGAGCGGAACACCCATGAGCAGCAACCACAGCGGCGTCGTCCACACCTGCAACTTGCTCAGCGCCTTCATTCCATACACGACGAGCGGTATGACCATGAGACTGCTGACGAGGTAACCCGCCCACAGCGGCACCCCGAGCCCCAGCTTGAGCCCCTGCGCCATGATCGAGCCCTCGAGCGCGAAGAAGATGAAGGTGAAGCTCGCGAAGATGACGTTCGTCAGCACCGAGCCGTAGTAGCCGAAGCCCTTGCCGCGCGTGATGAGGTCGAGATCGAGGTTGTAGCGCGCCGCGTAGTAGGCGAGGGGCACACCCGTCACGAAGATGATGGCGGCCGCGACGAGGATGCCGAGAATCGCGTTCGTCGTGCCGTGCTGAATGCCGATGTTGGCGCCGATCGAGAAGTCGGCGAGGTAGGCGATCCCACCGAGCGCCGACGTCGCGACGACGCCTGGGGCCCAGCGCCGATAACTGCGCGGCGCGAACCGCAGCGTGTAGTCCTCCAGCGTCTCGCTCTTCGCCTTCGCGGTCCCGACGGCGGACGCGGTGGCCCGCTCGTCGACCTGTGGTTCCAGTTGCGACGTCGCCATGCTGTGCGCCCCTCTGCCCTCGTCCTGCGTTTCGACAACCGAGGTGGCGGTATCGCCATTCGGTACGCAGGAATCTAGGCAGCCGATGTTTCGACGGATGCGTGACGATGTTTCACGAGAGTTAAGCCCCCTACCCCGATGTTGCCCGCGTTTTCGGTCACCCGCGCCGCGAAAAGCGGGCAACATCGCGACTGGACGAGGCGTCGGCGGGCCGGACGCGTCGGCGACCCGCCGTCAGCTCCGTAAGGGGCTGAGGTGGGCGTCGTCACCCAGCCAGCGTTCGATGCGTCCAGGCGCGACGAGGTCGAGGCGCGTGACGCCTACCGGGAGGTCATGACCCACCGGCGCCGAGCCCAGCATCGTCGTGCCCGGGCGTGCCGTGCCCGGCGCGGCGGCTGCCGGCTTTGCGGCATCTGCCCGCGTCACTGCCCGCGGCGCCGGCTGCAGGATGGCGGCCGCGCCGAGCGTCGTCACCTGATCGACGACGCGGCGCCCGCCGCGGATGCCGGGCGCGTCGTCGTCGGCTGCGAGGCGAAACTCCTCGACGAGCGCCGGGCGCCCCGCATGAGAGATGTCCGTGCGAGCGACGAGTTCGCCGCCCGCCTCACCATGGCGGCCGAGGACGAGGGTGTCGCGCAGCATGAGCGACCCACCGTCGGCGATGTCCGCACGAGTCGTCCGGGTGGCGCGGGCGTCGGTGGCGACGACGAACGGCTCCCCGGGCCAGCGAAGCGACGCCCCCTCCGCCATGCTCAGATTCGCCGACCAGGAACACGCTCCCCCACGCCCGGCGTAGGCGACCGTCGCCGCGACCTCGACGATCTCGAGTGCGACACCGTCACCGACGACGATGTCGAGTTCGGCCTCGTCACCCGCGAGCAGCAGAGCCGTCGTCGCGACGAGGGCGACGCGCGCGGACGTCGGCGTCACCTGCAGGATGCGCGGCGCAAGCAGGCTCGAGCGGGTACGGACCCGAACGGCTGAGCCAGCGGCGCCTCGTTCGACGTGGAGCTTCATCGCTCACCACCGGCCGGCCGAGGAGCCCACGCTCGCGGCTCCTGCTCCGCGAGGACTGAAACCCGGCCAGGCGCCATGTGGTGTTTCGGCCCCCAGGCCGCACACGGCTCGCGTCGCTCAGTGCGTGTGCGTGACGCCGCCATGCGTGTGCTCACCCTCGCTGTCGGCGTGGAAATGCGGCGCCATCGGACCCGGATCCTGCGCGACGTGCCCGCCGCCTTGGTAGGCCGCGAGCACCTCGCGCACCCACCCCGTCAGTCGCTCGACGGAGGCCGCATCGGTGCGCGACAGCGCGATGACGGGGCGTCCGTCACGAGCCTCACGGCCCTGCTGCTCCATGAGCGCGGCGTCGACCCCGACGTGCGGCGCAAGGTCTGTCTTGTTGACGACGAGCAGGTCGGCGCGTGCGATGCCCGGCCCGCCCTTGCGGACGACGTCACCGCCGCCGGCGACGTCGAGGACGAAGATCTGCGCGTCGGCGAGGGCCGGCGAGAACGTCGCCGTCAGGTTGTCGCCGCCCGATTCGACGAGGACGAGCTCGACGTCAGGATGGTCGGCTGCGAGATCCTCGACGGCGACGAGGTTGGCGCTGACGTCATCACGGATCGCGGTGTGCGGGCATGCCCCGGTCTCGACGGCGCGAATGCGATCGACGTCGAGAACGCCTGCGGCCCTGAGCATCTGGGCGTCTTCGTCGGTGTAGATGTCGTTCGTGATGACGCCGAGCGAGATCTCCTCGCCGAGTTCGCGGCACAGCATGCCGATGAGCGAACTCTTGCCCGTACCGACCGGACCGGCCACCCCGAGCCGCATGGGGCGCGATGGATTCGATGCCGCGTCACGGCGCGAATCGACGCCGACCGTGATCTTCTGGGACGTCATCGCGCCCTGTCCGGCGGCGGCGGGCGTATCGATGCCGGACGTGGCGGTGGCTTCACTGCCGGGGCGCGAGGTCATGGCGATCTCAGACACGGAACAACTTCCTCTCGGTGGCGGCGTGAGCGGCATGCCACGCCTCGAGCTGGGGTGCGGAATGGGCTGGGATGTCGTACGGTGCGACCAGGTCGGCGCAGGCCGCGACGAGGTCGTCGAGATGGGGCGCCGAATCGAGCGTCCAGGCCACGGCATCCACAGGGTCGAGCGGTTCGAGCTTCAACGCGGCGGCGGTGACGCTCTGGACGTCGTCATATCCGACGACGCGGGCGACGGACGCACCGTCGAGGCCCAGCTCGCCGGCGAAAGCGCCGAGGACGACGGCGCGGACGGTGAGCGGGCGGGGCAACCCCTCGAGCCACTGTGCTGCGGGGCCGTCAGGACGCAGCCGGTGCACGAGGCGCAACATCGCCCGCCCCTGGGCGATCGATGAATCGCGCACCGCCGCGACGGGGTTGCGGGCTGCCCAGGCCCACGCGACGTCCTCGGACGCGGGCTCGGACATGGACACGGGCTCGGGCGTGGTGGCATCCCCGCCTTGCGTGCAAGTGCACCCGGGTGCACTTGCACGCAGATGACGGACGGCGGCGGACGCGACGACGGCCGTTCCCGCCTCGACGCGTGCCACCGTCGCGAGGCGCATCGCGATGAAGGCGGGTACCTCTTGCACCGGCAATCCCCCGAGCAACGCCGGTTCGAGACCACCTGAGGCGGTGTAGCCGCCAACAGGCAGCCTCGAATCAGCGAGCAGCAGGCTCGCCATCCCCGCACCGTCCGTCGTCGTGCTGTGCCTCATGACGCCACCGCCCCGCCCCTGCGTGCAGCTGCACCCGGGTGCACTTGCACGCAGAAAGTCGGACGTGGGAGCTGAGCCGCAGCAGGACATGGCGATCAGAAGAGCGAATACCGCTGCGCGAGCGGCAGTTCTGTCGCCGGCTGCGGGGTGACGAGCTCACCGTCGACGGCGATGGCGAACGTCTCGGGGTCGATGTCGATGCGCGGTGTCGCGGAGTTGTTGATCATGTCGGCCTTCGTCACCTCGCGTGTCGGCCGCACGGCTTCCACCTTCCGCCGCAACCCGAGCGACTCCCGCAGACCATTCTCTGCAGCCGCCGGCGACACGAATGACACCGCGAGCGACGCAGCGTCGTCCGCCACGAGCGCCGGGCGCATCAGCACGGGCTGTGGCGTCGGGATCGACGCGTTCGGGTCACCGAGGGCAGCCCACACGATGGCGCCCGACTTGAGGACGACGGACGGCCGCACGCCGAAGAACTTGGGCTCCCACAGCACGAGGTCGGCCAGCTTGCCGGGCTCGATCGACCCGACGAGATGGTCGATGCCGTGCGCGACCGCCGGGTTGATCGTGTACTTCGCGACGTACCGACGGGCACGTTCGTTGTCGGCCGGCAGCGTCTCGCCGAGCGAGCCATAGCGTGACTTCATGACGTGCGCGACCTGCCAGGTGCGCGTGATGACCTCACCGATGCGACCCATCGCCTGAGCATCGGAGCTCGTCATCGACAACGCGCCGATGTCGTGGAGCAGATCCTCGGCGGCGATCGTCGTCGCCCGGATGCGCGATTCGGCGAACGCGAGATCTTCCGCCACCGCCGGGTTGAGGTGATGACACACGATGAGCATGTCGAGGTGCTCGGCGACCGTGTTGACGGTGTGCGGCAGCGTCGGGTTCGTCGAACCGGGCAGGACATTGGGGTGCGATGCGATCGACATGATGTCGGGCGCGTGCCCGCCCCCAGCGCCCTCGGTGTGGAAGGCGTGGATGCTGCGCCCGCCGATGGCGCGCAGCGTCGAGTCGACGTAACCGGCTTCGTTGAGCGAGTCACTGTGCAGCGCCACCTGCAGCCCGTGCTCGTCGGCCGCGCGCAGGGCAGCGTCGATGGCGGCGGGCGTCGCGCCCCAGTCCTCGTGCACCTTGTACGCTGCCGCGCCCGCGAGCGCCTGCTCGGCGAGGCCCCCGGCGCTCACGGTGTTGCCCTTGCCCATGAGCAGCAGGTTGACGGGCAGGTAATCCAAGCCGCGCAGGACGCGCCCGAGGTGCCAGGAACCGGGTGTTACCGTCGTCGCCTTCGACCCCTCGGACGGGCCGGTACCACCGCCACCGAGCGTCGTCAGACCGGTCGCGAGCGCTTCGTGCACCTGCGACGTCGACAGGAAGTGCACATGCATGTCGATGCCACCGGCGGTGAGGATCTTGCCCTCCCCTGCGATGACGTCGGTGCCCGGGCCGATGTGGAGATCCGGGTGCACGCCGTCCGCGACATCGGGGTTGCCGGAGCGGCCCAGCGCGACGATGCGCCCGTCACGGATGCCGACGTCGGCGCGCACCACACCCCAGTGGTCGAGGACGACGACGTTCGTGATGACGGTGTCGAGCGCCCCGCCCGCGCGGGTCGTGAGGCCCTGCGCCATCGACTCGCGGATCGACTTGCCCCCACCGAAGACGGCTTCCTCGCCGCCGACGGTGTGGTCGTGCTCGACCTCGATCCACAGGTCGGTGTCACCGAGACGAATCTGGTCACCCGTCGTCGGACCATAGAGCGCGGCGTACGCGTCACGTGTGATGGTCGTCGGTTCGGACGGCCGTGGGCGGACAGCCGGCACATCGGGGTGGGACGCCGTTCCGCGCGGGACCGTAACACCGGGCCCGATGTCGTCGTGTGACTCGCCGGCCCCACCTGCGTCAGCCTGCGAAGTGTCTCCGAAAGACGCGGCCGTGTCGCGGATCTGCAGCCCCGGCACACGCCGCTCGCCCCGCAACGCGACGAGCGCCACCTCGCGGCTGACGCCCGGTTCGAAGCGCACCGACGTGCCGCTCGGGATGTCGAGGCGGTAGCCCTGCGTCAGCTCGCGGTCGAACGCGAGCGCCGCGTTGGCGTCGGGCAGGTGCAGGTGCGAGCCGATCTGGATCGGCCGGTCGCCCGTGTTCTCGACGACGACGCGCAGCCGTTCGTTCACTGAACGATCGGTGTTGAGCGAGATGTGCCCCGGGGCGACGCGGATGGCGCCAGGAGCGCTCGTGGCCCCGGGGGTTGCTGGGTCGTCGGCTGCGTCCTGCGGCCGACGGCCTGAGTTCGCTGACATGGCTCGTTCCTTCAGGCGATCGGGTGATGGAGGGTGACGAGCTTGCGGCCATCGGAAAAGGTGGCCTCGACCTGGATGTCGGGGATCATCTCGGCGACGCCCGGCATCACCTGCTCACGTGTCAACACCTCACGCCCGGCGCTCATCAACTCTTCGACACTGCGACCCTCGCGGGCACGTTCGATGACCCACGTCGACAGCAGCGCGACGGACTCGGGGTGATTGAGCAGCACGCCGCGCTCGAGTCGATCACGCGCCACCATTCCCGCGACGGACAAGAGCAGCTTCTCGGTGTCGGCGGGCGTCAGATGCATGGCAGGAGGTTAGCGAGGTGATGTTTCGCGGGTGTTTCGCCGGTCCTGGCGGAGGGGAGGTGACCACGAATCGTCGCGAGTACGGCGGGCCGGAGCCACAGCTGCGCGAGAAAGACACATCTGTCCGAGGAATGTGCGTCATATACCTCGAGCAGATGCACGAGAGTCGAGCAGGTGACGTCACGCCACACCTGTCGGTGCGGCATCATGCGAGACATGAGCATCACGACGTCCGACGCAACACGGCCCGCACCGGCCACGTCGATGCCTGCGGGCGTCGGCATCGGATGGCGCCCCGAGATCGCGGACGTCCTCGCCGCCCAACCTGGGTTGACGTGGGTCGAAGTGGTCGCCGAATCCGTCATGCACGGCATGCCGCCAGCCCTGAGGCAGCTGCGCGAGCGCGGCGTCACCGTCGTCCCGCACGGGGTGAAGCTCGGGCTCGGTGACGCCGAGGGCCTCGACGTCGATCGCGTCGCGCACTTCATCGGGACGGCCGCCATCACGGGCGCGCCGCTCGTCAGTGAGCACATCTCGTTCGTGCGGGCGGGTGGTTTCGAGGTCGGCCACCTGACGCCGCTGCCGCGCACGCGCGCCGCCGTCGACGTGATGGTGCGAAACGTCCGCAGCGTCCAGGCCGAGCTCGACGTCCCGCTCGCGCTCGAATGCGTCGCGGCGCTCTTCACCTACCCCGAGGACGAGATGAGCGAGGCACAGTTCGTCACCGAGATCATCGAACGCACCGACGCGCTGCTGCTGCTCGACATCGCGAACGTCTACGCCAACGCCCGCAATCACGGGGGCAATCCGCTCGAGACGGCCCTCGCGATGCCCCTCGAACGGCTCGCGTACATGCACGTCGCGGGTGGGGTCGAGAACGACGGGATCTACCACGACACGCATGCGGCCGCGGTGAACCCCGAAGTGCTGCACCTCATCTCGGAGCTCTCGAGACGCACGACATTCCCGGCCGCGATGCTCGAACGCGACGGCGACTACTCGCCTGCCGAGGAGTTGCTCACGGAGCTCGACGCCATCGCCGACGCCGCCGGCATGCCGCGCGTCACGGCCGCGCAATGACGATCCACCGCGCATCGTCGCCGGCCGGGCACAGCGACAGTTCGACGTCCGCGCCCGAATTGGCCGACGAGGGGGGCCGCCCCCACGAGTTCGACGGCAGGACGGAGGCCGCGTCCCCCATGGATTCTGCGTCGGATGAACACGCTGATCTCGCCGCACGCCAGGCGCAGATCGTGGCAGCGTTGACGGGGTTGGCGTGCGTCCCGGCAGGCTTCGACGCCCGTCACCTCGACGTCGCGCGGCGAGCGCTGCTGCGCAAGCGAGCGAACGAGCTGCAGTTCGTGTGGCCGATCCTCATCGCGTCACTCGGCGCGCGATTGCACCCGTTGTTCGCCGAGTTCGCTCGCGAGCGTCCGACGCGTGGCTCGCGCGCTGACGGTCACGCGTTCGCGCAATGGTTGCGCCGACGCGGCGAGCTCCCCCTCGCCGCCGACCTCGAACTGGCCGAGGCACGCCTGTTCTGGACGTTTCCGACCGACGCGTCCGGCAGGCCGACGGCGTCGGTGCGGCGCACGTCCCGCGTCGCCGTCGAACGGTTTCCCGGCGGTATGCTCGTGCGCCGCGGCCGTCGCGTGACGACGCTCGGACGCCCGTCTGAACGGTAGACACCGACCTGAACGATAGACACCGACACAGAACCGTTCGCGGTCGACGCCCGCTGGCCGTGGACGGAAATCGCAGGGGGTCAGGGTTGCATGTGGCGCCAGGGCTTGGAGAGCTGGAAACGTCGGCCGGTGATCTCGGTCATGGTGATGCGGACGATCGTGTGTTTTTCCGTCGGCACCCAGGGGCGCAGCGGCAACTGTTCCGCACGAGCCTTTTCGGCGCCCTCGAGCACCTCAGCGTGTCCTCGGACGATGACGCTCGACGCCTCGCCGTCGCCGAACCGTCCACTGCCGTTGAGGTCGTCGACCTCGAACGCGACGTCGGAGTTCATCGTCACCCCGAGCAGTTTGCTGCCCTCGGCCGTGCGGAAGAAGATCGCTCCCGCGTCGCTGACGTAGTTGATCGGGACGATCTGCGCCTCACCGACGAGCGTGTATGCCAGTCGCCCGAACGCGTGCTGCGCCAGGAACGCCCAGCACTCGTCCTCGGCGAGGGCGTTGATGACGTCGTGGTCGGCCTGGAAGTCGGGCATGGTGGTCTCCTTCGGGCGGGCGTGTCCTCGTGCCGTTCTCGACATCACCAGCTTGCCGCGTCGAAGCCTCCGATGGGGCAAGACGCGTCCGGGCCCTTCGTCCCTGCCCGCTCGCCCCGTTCCCGCACTTCGACGAGCCACGTCCGCTCCTCACTGTCTTCAGCAACGAGCGCTCTCGACGGGAGGGGCGCATGCCTCGCCGCGTCAGGGCCGGCGCGACTACCCTGTGAGGAGCGACGGGACGAGGGAGGAAAGCACATGCTGGCCGCAGTGTTGCTCATGATCGTCTCGGGTGTGCTCATGGTCGCGATCGTCGCGTTCCTGCTCATCATCAACACCCGCATCGAACGGCAGCAGCGCGAACGCTACTTCGGCGACATCAGCCACGTCCGCATCCCCGACAACGCCCGAGAACTGTCGAAGCCGGCGAAACGCCCCAAACCGCCCTATCGCCCCTTCTGACGGCGATGCACCTCACCCATCTGCGATCTTCGTCCACATTCGGCTCCGCCCGCCCAGGCACCGTCAGTGCGCGGGGTCGCGCACGACCAGCAGGACGACGAGGGCGACGCCGCAGCCGATGAGCGTCTCGACCGCGCGGTCGACGAGTAGCGGCCCGACGGGCACCTCGTGCACGATCTGCCCCATCATCAGCGCGAGCGGCGTGATGCACAGCAGCGCGAGCGCGTAGTTGCGGCCCACGAGCAGTTCGGCGCCCACCTGCAGCGCCGCGATGACGAGCACCGCCGCGAAACCCTGGGGGTGCCACGGCAGGATGGCGGCCGCCGCGAGCACGCCGAACAGCGTGCCGACGAACCGTTGACCACCGCGGATCATGCGCGCCCGGTGCGTCGCGCCGGACAATCCCGCGACGGCGGCAACCATCGCCCAATAGGGATGCGAGCCGCCGTACTGCGTCCCGATCAGCTTGCCGACGACGCCCGCCGCGCCCACCGCGATGACGAACCGGGCGAGGTGCACGCGCGTCCCCTCAGCCTGCCACGCCTCACGGATCCTGGCCCGCGGCAACGGAATCCAACGACGTTCCCCCGTCTCGCGCAACAGGCCGACACGTCCGATGAGCACCGAGAACGCAGCCGACGCCGCGGAGACGAAAAAGCCGACGGCGACGTTCGACGCCGCCGCGGGCAGCGTCGCGCAGACGGTGAACGCGAACACGACGAACAACGGCCCCGGCGGGTGCCAGCGGAAGGCGTCCGACAACAACGACGCCGCCGCGGCGACGAGCGCACCGGCGGCGATGAGCCACCACTGGTGATGCGGCAGTAGCCCGACGGCGCATCCGAGCGTCACCGCCATGACGAGGACGCCGGCGATCGTCACCTGCAACGCCGTGCGTTCCGCATGCGGCGCGGCGCGTCCGTAGAGGGACGTGAATGCCCCGAAGGCCGCGAACGCCGACCAGTCGAGGTGCCCGGTCACCGTCAGCAGAGTGAGCGGGACGAAGACCGAAACGCCGGCCCGCGCCGCCACCCGGTGAGCACCCGCGTGCGGGCCGAAGCGGAAGAACTCCTGGAGAAAACTGGGATGGGCAGGCGTCGTCACCACGCCATCCTAGAAGCCGTGCCCGCAGCAGCCGGATACGCCGCGTTTTGGACGCCACAGCCACAACTCGTCACCACCCAGGCAGAGCTCCTTCCACCCCATCACTCCTCATGACGACGACACGGCTCGTCGGGGCGACGAGCGACCGCCTCCAGCCCCTTCCACCGCGCGACGCTGGGGTCACGACCCCGACACCGCGGTTGGTCATCACCCCTCGAGCCCACGCCGCTCTCAGACTCGACCATCGTGTGAGATGGTTCACGCAGCGCCCGAGCAACCTCATGACACTCTCCAGCCATGACGGGGCGTTCGAGGTCTATTCTTACGCCCCCTCACCCCGCGGGGGCTGTACCCGTCTGCGTCAACCGCCTACTGTGAGCAGCAAGCTGGGCGGCGCCGTCGCCCCCACCATCCGGAGCGACGCTCGCCCGGATCGGCCAGATCTGCACAAGGAGTTGCCATGTTCGCCCTCGCCGTCCTGCTACTCATCGCCGCAGCAGCCATCGTCCTGTGGGTCCTCTTCGGGCTCAACGGAGAGAACAACAACGACGTCCACTTCCACGGTTTCGGCATCGACGCCAACCTCACGCCGCTCACCGTTTTCCTCCTCGGCGCCCTGACGCTGCTGCTCGTGTGGGCCGCGACGCGCCTGATCGCCTCCGGCACGAAGCGCAAGTACCGCCAGCACAAGGAGACGAAGGAGCTCAAGAAGGAGCACCAGCTCAGCGAGAAGCAGCGCCTCGAGGCCGAGCGCGAGCGTGAGCGCCTCGCCGCCGAGCGCGACAAGGAGCACGATCTGCGCGAGACCGCCGAGGCCCGCCAGCGCGTCGCGCAGCGCGACGTCGAGCGCTACCCCGAGGACCACCGCACCACCGAGCACATCAGCACGGAGCGTGTCGGCACCGAACGCGCAGCCGAGGGTCGTCGCGCGGGCGAGGGTGACGTCATCGGCAACCGTGTCGACGGTGTCGTCGACGAGCGCGCCACCGACGGGCGCCACTACCGCAACTGATCTCACCGCGACGACGGTCTGCGTCACCGACCGGATCGCGCCGCCCATGACGAAGGCGCCGCACCCCAGCGAGGGTGCGGCGCCTTCATCGTTCTCGACGCTCCTGACGCCGAAACCCATCGCCCCGGCGCCCTCCACGTCAGGCCACTCAGACACGGCCGTTGCGGCCGGGCCCGCCCGTCAGCCTCACCCAGCTGGCGGGGCGCCACCCATCACACACGACAGCGCGCGTGCTCCGCGGGCAGAACCGCAGAACCACGCGCGCTGATGGCGACGTCGGGCGTCAGCTCACTTGGCGGCCTCGACGTGCTTCGGCTCCTTCTTCGGCGCCGGCTTCGAGTTGGCGGCGTCGACGAACGCGTGGCGCGGCGTCTCGAGGTCCATGAGGGCGGTGGCGTCGCGGCCGAACATCATGCCGACGGCCCAGTTGCCGAGGATGCGTGCCTTGCGCTCGAGTGTCGGCATCGCGTACGCGTGGTAGCCGCGGTGCATCATCCACGCCGGCAGGCCGCGCAGGCCGTACTTGCCGACCTGGGCGACGCCCTTGCCGACGCCGAGCCCGGCGACGGAGCCGATCGTCTTGTGCTTGTACTGCTTCATCTCGCCGCCGCCGCGAATCGTCGTCAGGATGTTCGCGGCGAGGACGGGCGCGTGACGCAGCGCGTGCTGGGCGTTCGGCACGCAGAACCCGCCGGGGCCCATGCCCGTGACATCGGGGACGGCGGCGTTGTCGCCGGCACCCCAGGCGCCCTCGACGACGTTGCCCTCGTCGTCACGCACACGCAGGTCGGTGCCGACCATGAGACGGCCGCGGTCGTCGATCGGCAGGTCGGAGTCGACGAGGACGGGATTGGCCTTGACGCCCGCGTTCCACACGATCGTGTCGGCGTCGAACTCCTCGCCAGTCGACAAGACGATGTGCTTGTTCTCGCAGCTCTTGAGCTGCGTGTCGAGGTAGACGTCGACGCCGCGCTCGCGCAGGGAGGCGACGACCCACTTCGCCTGCTCCTCGCTGACCTCCGGCATGACGCGGCTCATGGCCTCGACGAGCACGAAGCGCGGGTCTTCGGGCGACAGACGCGTGTAGTACTTGATGGCGTCCTTCACCATGTCCTGGATCTCGGCGATCGCCTCGATGCCGGCGAACCCGCCGCCGACGAAGACGAACGTCAGCGCACGCTTGCGCTCCTCGGGATCGGTGAGGACGGCGGCCTCGTCGAGGCGCGCGAGGACGTGGTCACGCAGCGTGACGGCTTCCTCGATCGTCTTGAAACCGATGCCCTCCTCGGCGAGGCCGGGGATCGGCAGCGCGCGCGGCACGGAGCCGGCGGCCATGACGATGTGGTCGTACTCGAGCGTGAAGTCGTCACCGAGCTCGGGGTCGACGTTGACCGTGCGGTTCGCGTGGTCGATCGACGTCACCTTGCCGGTGATGATCTCCGCACCCTTGAGGTGACGGCGCAGCGGCACGAGCGCGTGACGCGCCTCGATCGAACCGGCGGCGACCTCCGGCAGGAAGGGCTGGTACGTCATGTAGGGGTTCGGGTCGACGACCGTCACCGAACCTTCGCCGTCCTTGAGGGAGGCGAGCAGCTTCTTGGTGGTGATGAAACCCAGGTACCCGCCGCCGACGACGAGGATGCGCGGACGCACGTTGGTGTTCTGCGTGAAAGCCATGCAACAACTCTAGAACCGCCGAGTACGTTCGGCGAAACGCTGACCAAACGACTGATGTTACCGGACAGTAAGGCGCAGCGGGGGTCTGTGAGCCGCGCGACTTTCCAGCGCCCCTCCTCTTTCTGCGTGCAAGTGCACCCAGGTGCACTTGCACGCAGAAGGAGGGGCCCGCGCGTCAGGTCCTGAGCATCGACAATCGAGCGTCAGAGCTCGAGCGTCAGTTCCTTGCCCTTGCAGCGGCTCACGCAGATCATCATGATGTCGCCCTCCTCACGCTCGTCGTCCTCGAGCACCGAGTCGCGGTGGTCGATCTCGCCGGCGATGACGCCCGTCTCGCAGGTGCCGCAGATGCCTTCGAGGCAGGAGCCGAGGACGCTGACACCGGCCTCGCGCACGACCTCGAAGATCGACCTGTCGGCGGGCACGGTGAGGCGCATGTCGGATTCTTCGAGGATGACGTCGAACTCGGTGTTGCCCGAGTCGTCGATCTCCTTGGGGCTGAAGCGTTCGACGTGCGCGACGAGGTTGGCGCGGCTCTTGCACCCGTCCTCGATCGCCGCGAGCAGACGCTCCGGCCCGCACGAGTAGACGAGCGCGGGGCCCGCGGCGTCGGCGTCGTCGAGGGTGGCGGCGAGGTCGAAGGCACCCTTGTCGGCCTTGGGCCAAAACGTCACCCTGTCGCCGAAGGAGGCGAGTTCGTCGCGGAAGGCCATCGTCGCCCCGCTGCGCCCGAGGTAGTACAGGTGCCAGTTCTTGCCCTGCGCCTGCGCGGCGCGCACCATCGTCAGGATCGGGGTGATGCCGATGCCGCCCGCGACGAAGACGTACGTCGGCGCCTTGCGCAGTTCGAAGTGGTTGCGTGGGCCGTAGCTGACGAGTTCGTCGCCGACCTTCAGCGTTTCGTGGATGTAGGAGGAACCGCCTCGCGATTCGCTCTCGCGCAGGACGGCGACCTGGAAGCGGCTGCGGTCGGCAGGGTCGCCGCACAGCGAGTACTGACGGATGAGTTCGTCGAACGGGTCGTGCTCGGGCAGGTCACCCTGCTCGGCGTCCTTCAACTCGGCGTCGCTCACGCCGCCGAGGACGAGGTCGAGGTGCGCTCCGGGGGCCCACTCGGGCAGGTCTGCGCCGTCGGCGGCGCGCAGCGTCAGGAGGCGGACGCCGTCGGCGGCGTCGTCGATCCCGTCGACGACGAGAAGCGTCTTCGCCTCGGGCTGAGTCGATTCCGAAACCATGCCTGTCTCCTTCACTGGGCACAGCGCGCCGTCTCGCCCCCCTTGCGTACAGATGCACCCGGGTGCATCTGCACGCAGGGAGGCGACGCACGACGCGATGTTGTTCGGGTGCGAACGAGTTGTCAGTCTACGCATGTTCATGACGGGTGTGTGACCCAGGCAACATTCCATCGCCGCAAAGTCTTTCGGGGGCGAACGATCTGGCCTAGCGTGGGAGCACGCCGCCCAATCGCCCCCGCCTGACGCCTCGATCGTCGTGCGGGCCGTCGCCAGGAGTTCATCATGACCAAGCGCGTCCTCATCGTCCAGCACGACCACTGTTCGCCCCCCCGGCGCCGTCGCGGATCGCTTTCGCGAGCGCGGTTACGAGGAGACACTCTTCCAGGTCGTGCCGGAGAAGGATTTCGAGAACCCGGGCGTCGACGTCGAGTTTCCCGACGTGCGCGAGTTCGACGCGCTCGTCGTCATGGGCTCGTACTGGTCGGCGTGGGACGACGAGATGATCGGCTCATGGCTGGCGCCCGAGATGCAGCTGCTGCGCGACGCGGACACCGCGGGCGTCCCCGTCCTCGGCATCTGCTTCGGCGGGCAGCTTCTGGCGCGCACGCACGGCGGCTCGGTCGGGCGCGCGCCCGAACCGGAGATCGGGTTCGTCAAGGTGAGCAGCGAACGCGAGGACATGGTGCCCGGTGGCAAGTGGTTCGCCTGGCACTACGACCGCTGGCAGGTGCCGCCGGACGCCGTCGAATTCGCGCGCAACGACATGGCGTCGCAGGGTTTCGTGCTGCGCAAGAACCTCGCCGTGCAGTTCCATCCCGAACTCTCCAGCGAGATGCTGACGGGCTGGTGCGACGACGGCGGACGCGAGATGCTCGCCTCCCTCGGGCGCGACGCCGACGCCGAGATCGCTGCCGCGAAGGAATGGGATGACGAAGGCCGCCGCCGCGCCGGCGTCCTCGTCGACGGGTTCCTGGAGCAGGTCGCCGCGAGTTGATGAGCGTTGACCTATTCGAACGCGAGGTTCGGCGCCACATGGCGCCGGCTGACGCCCGAGTTCTCGAAGAGACCGACGTAAGAGACGACCTCGACCCCCTTGTCGGCTGGAGCGCGGAGCATTTCGACAGCCTCGACTGACGCGGGCGTCAACGTTGCCCGGATCCGCATCACGGTCGACGCGTTCTCGGGCGATGTTCACGCCCGATCAGGCGGGCGCGCCTTTCAGGACGTGAGGTCGTCGCGGTAGAGCCGCGCACAGAAGTCGCGCAGCTCGGCGGCGAGGGCGGCGATCTCGTCGACGGCGTGATGCGTCGGCGTCCACGCGGCATGCAGCGGCATCGTCAGCACCGAGCCGTCGGCGTCACGCACGCGGCGCGGGATGAGCCCGAACCGGGTGTCGTTCGTCAGCACTGCGACGCCCCGCCCCGAGGCCGCGAGCGCCTGGGCGGCTTCCGGCGAGTCGACCTCCTGCACGTGCTGTGGCGCGAGGCCCGCCTCGGCGAACGCGCGCGTCAACACCTGGCTGACGGGGTGTCGGCCCGGCAGCATGACGAGCGGGTCGACGCGTGCGAGCGCCTCGAGATTCACCGAGCGGTCACGCTCGGCGCCCTCACCATCGAGCACGCCCCGGGCGCCGACGTACGCGCGCACCGGCAACTCGGCGATCAGCATCGACGCCACCTCCGGCGGCGGAACGGCTGGTGCGACGACGATGTCCGCGCCCTCCCCGAGCGCCGCGAAGACCTCACTCGTCGAACGGCTGACGACGTTGACCTCCGGCGCCAACGCACCCCGCGCCGGGCCCGCCGCGAGGAACGGTGCGATGACGTCGCTGAGCGTCGTGCTCGGCGCGGCGATCGTCAACGACGTGAGCCTCCCGGACGCGAGAAACGCCGCGGTGCGCTTGAGCGTCGCCTCCCGTTCGAGCAGGCCGCGGGCCAGCACGAGCAGTTCGGCCCCGGCCGCTGTCAGCCGCACCCCACCCTCGGAACGGACGAGCAACTCGACCCCCAGCTCGCGCTCGAGCGCCCGCAACTGCCGCGAAACCGCAGGCTGGCTGACGTGCGACGCCGCCGACCCCGCCGTCACCGATCCGGCGTCGGCGACCGCGACGAAGTAGCGCAGGACTCGCAGCTCCACGACGGGCGACCTTCCGATGAGGCCATGCCCAGAAGGCATGGCAGAGAGTGAGAACAGGTATCGAGGAGCCTAGCCCCATCTCGTCTATTTCACGTGGCCCACGTCACAGAATGTGCAGGGCACCACTGCCTGACATCACGCGCGAGCATCGGAGACGACCATGACGATCACCCCGCCTGACGGCGCCACAGCTGCTGCTGGCGTGCCCGGGCTGTCGGCCGACGCGATGCCACAGCTCACCGAGTACCTCGGCGAGGCAACGCGGTTCATCACCGACTGGATGAACGAGTACGGCCCTTCCACCCCGCATCCGGCGCAGAGCGTCGAGCACGCGCAGTTCAAGGCGGCATTCGACGAACTGACGTCGCGTCTGAGCGTCAACTACCCGTTCTTCCACCCTCGCTACGTCGGCCAGATGTTGAAGCCGCCGCACCCGGCGGCCGTCGTCGGGTATCTCACGACGATGCTCATCAACCCCAACAACCACGACCTCGACGCCGGCGCCGCGACGACGCGCATGGAGGTCGAGGCGGTCGATGAGATTGCGCGCATGTTCGGGTGCACCGCTCGTCGAACTGCGAGTGAGGACACGAGCGACGCGAGGCCCGGAGCGAGCAGCCGAGACGAGCCAGAGGAATGTGGTGACGGGAACCGACTCTGCCACCTCGGCCACCTGACGACCTCGGGCACCGTCGCGAACCTGGAGGCGCTGTTCGTGGCGCGGGAGACGCATCCGCGCAAGGCGATCGCGCACAGCGCTGACGCGCACTACACGCATGGGCGCATGAGCCACCTGCTCAACGTGCCGTCGGTGTCGATCCCGACCGACAGCCGCGGACGCATGGATCTTGACGCGCTCGAGTGGTTCCTCAAGGGCGGCGGCATCGGCACCGTCGTCATGACGGCCGGGACGACGGGCTTGGGGGCCGTCGATCCGATCGACAAGGCGATTCCGCTGTGCCGCAAGTATGGCGTCCGCGTCCACGTCGACGCCGCGTACGGCGGGTTCTTCCGCCTCCTCGCCGACGACGACTCGCTGCTCGCGCCCGAGGTGGCGGCGGCGTTCCGCGCGATCGACGAGGCCGACTCCGTAGTCATCGACCCGCACAAGCACGGCCTTCAGCCGTACGGCTGCGGCGCGGTGATCTTCAGGGATCCGAACGTCGCGAACTTCTACGACCACACCTCGCCGTACACGTACTTCACGACGGGCGACGACATCCACATGGGCGAGATCTCGCTCGAGTGCTCGCGCTCCGGTGCGTCGGCGGCCGCGTTGTGGATGACGCTGCAGCTGCTGCCGTTGACGCGTGAGGGCATGGGTGAGGTCGTCGCGCCGGGGCGTCGCGCTGCGCTTGCGTGGGCCGAGAAGTTGCGCGCGTCCGACGTGTTCGAGCTGTACCAGGAGCCGGACCTCGACATCGTCAGCTACTTCCCGATCGGCGACTCGCTCACCGACATCGACCGTCGCTCCGGCGCGATCCTCACCGCCGGCATGAATGCCCCGCGCGACGAGTCGCTGTTCGTCGCGACGTATCAGGTGGACGCCGACGACATGGCCGCGCGCGGGCACGTCATCGATGAGCGAAGCGCCGGGTCGGCGCAGGAGGGCGAACCCCTCGTCGGCGCGCGCATTCTGCGCAGCGTGACGATGAAGCCCGAGACCGAACCCGTCATCGACCAGATCCACGCCGCTGCCGAGGCCCTCGCCCGACAGGCCGCCACGGCCGAACGCGACGCTCCCCTGCCCGACGAAGAGGTCGCCGAGCCGGGCATCTGACGCATCGCCGGGCCCGTCACACGCGCGTACGGCCAGGTGAGTCACGAAGTGCCGGGTGAGTCATGTGGAAGCGACTCACCCTGCACTTCGTGACTCACCTGCGTCCTGGATAGCCGCCGCGAACACCCGGGCCGACGCCTCGAGACCGTGCGCTCCGAGGTACGCGCCGCCGGGACGAACAGTGCCTTTCTGTCAGCGCACCTGCGGTTGAGCGACGAGGTCGCCATATCCGGTGCCCCAAAGGCGGTCAGCCAGTTCATAGGCCGCGAGCGCCCAGGGGGCCAGTCGTTCACCCGGCTCGATGGCGAGGGGAGTGAAACGCACGAGCGCACCCATCGACGCCGGCCCGATCTCGAGCTGCCCCGTCGCCCCGGCCTCGTCGTCGACGACCTGGAGCGCGCCACTCACGTCATCGGTGACGAGCGCGTCGGGCCCCGGGTGACCGCAGACATGGACGGTGGTCGTCTTCGCGGCCTGCACGGCCTCCGTCGCCAGGTAGGCAGCGCCGATTCGCGACGCGTCGCACGCCTCGACAGCGAGGTCTTCGAACTGCGTCATCGCCAGAGGCAGCGTGCCGTGGATGAGCAAGTGCTGGTGCGTGTCGAGCAACGAGAACCGCTCGAGGCCCTTGCCGAGCGTTGAGATGCCGCCGCTGTGACGCGGATTGAGCTCATGGGGGATGAAACCCTCAGCGGTGAGGATGCCGTCGATGCCGAAGGAGCCGCGGTAGTGATGGCGCCGCGCGAGCACTTCGCCGACGGCGCGGGCGGTGGCGCGCATCTGATCGCGATCAGCCGGCGCCGGATCCCACCACGAAGAGATGCCCGCCTGACGAAAGCGATCGCTGCCGTGGGGCTGCAGCATCACGAGTTCCACCGGCCGGAGGACGGCGACGCCGTCGTCAGCGACCTGGCCGTGGATGGAGCAGGGCACACCTTCGAGGTAGGGCATGAGACGCAGCCGCTCGGCATGGGGCGCGAGCGCTTCGTATGCGGCCGCGCCGTCGTCCGTGACGTGCCGCACCAGCACCGCGCCACCGTTGAGACCCTCGCTTGCGTCAGCCGACCAGACCGTTCCGACACCGCGATCGAGACGCGCGGCGGCCCCTCGCACCTCGTCGAGGCGTGCTGGGACGACCTCTTCGGGCGCATGCGGGACGCCTGCCGCCTCCCACAGCTCGCGACTGAGCGTCTTGTCTTCCAACCGCTCCTGCGTCTCGCTGCGCGCGCCGTAGGTGCCTCGCCCGTAGAACGAATCAGCGCCGAGAGCGAGCGCGACGATGACGACAGCCCTCGCCTCGGGGTCGAACGCGTCGAGCACCGCGCCCACCCCGTCGTCTGACTCCCGCAGAAGGTGCTGCCAGGCGCGTACCTCATCGACCACGTCATGCACCGGGCTCATCGCCAAGCGGTGAACCGTGATCCGATCTGGCTCGGGCAGCGGGCCGGTGCCGTCGCCCCACGTGATCACGAGGATGCGCGCGGCACCGTTCTCGCGGGCCTGCACGACGTGACGGGTCGCGCTTGCCAGGACGGGTGCGAGGATGACGACCGGGCGCCCCTCGATGTCGTCACGCCGGCGCGCCGCGAGGTGCTTGCTCAGGCGCTGCAGAGGGTCCGGGCTGGTGTCCATACCCGATCGTAGGGCGGTTCGTGGCCACTGTTCGACCGATTTCCTCACGCGGCGCCATGGCCTGAGGCCGCGCAGCGCACCCCGCGATGGCATCCCGGCGCGGGCCACCCGCGCTGCGTGCCGGCACCACGGCAAGACGCCGTATGCGAGCGAGTCGAAGATTCGGGCGGAGGGTGAATCACCCCGCGCCGGGTCATGTCGTTCTATCGCACGCCCCGTAGGCTGGGGGCATGGCTATGAACACGGCGTTCGCCGTCCTTCCCGGCATGACGATCGACGAGCTTCCCAGCGGCATCCTCGACGCGACGACCGACTACGTCACGGGTGAGGAAGCCATCTCGAACGCCCTGCCGGCCGGTTACGTCGGCGCCTTCACAGCGCGCACGAACGACGAGCGCGACGCCGTCGTCCTCGTCGGCTACGAGCTGATGCTGCAGCCCGACCTCATCCCGGACATCGCCGACGAAGCCGTCACCGCCGTCTTCGCGGGCGGCTCGAAGACGTGGCTGCTCATCATCGACGCCGGCGAGTCGAGCCGCATGCTGTCGCTCGACGACGCGCAGATCACCGCCGAGGACGGCGAGCCCGTCGAGGGAGAGCCGACGTCCGTCATTGACGGTGACCCCGAGAAGACGCTCAAGAAGGCGGTCGGCGACCTCACAGGCGTCAGCCTCGACGCCGTCATCGCCGACAAGGGCCTGCTCGTCATCGTCGAGGACTGATGCTTCGGGTGGCCGCGCGAACCGACCGACCACGTCGACATCGCGTTGCCGGTGCCCACGCAGCGAGGCGGGTAACTCACGGGTAGGCGCGAAGTTCCGCGCCAACCCGTGAGTTACCCGCCACCGTGCGTCATTCGCCGCGTCAGTTGGCCCACTGGACACGAACCGGGAGCTTCTTCACCCCGTTGACGAAGTTCGAGCGCACGCGCTTGACGTCGCCGGCAAGCTCGATCGAGTCGATGCGCGGCAGCAGTTCTTCGAGCAGCAGACGAACCTCGAGGCGCGCGAGGTTGTTGCCGAGGCACAGGTGCGGTGAGCCCTTGCCGAACGTCATGTGATCGACGTTCTTGCGCGTCACGTCGATCTTGTACGGCTCGGGGAAGACGTCCTCGTCACGGTTGCCGGAAGCGAACCACATGACGACCTTGTCGCCGGCCTTGATCTGCTTGCCGCCGAGCTCGACGTCCTTCGTCGCCGTCCGACGGAAGTGGTAGACGGGCGACGCCCAGCGCAGCAGCTCCTCGAGGCCCGACTCGATGAGCGACGGGTCGTCCTTCATCGCCTTGAACTGATCGGGCTGCGCGATGAGGCCGAGCATGATCTGGCTGATCGCGTGACGCGTCGTCTCGTTGCCGGCGATGACGAGCAGCGAGAAGTAGTTGTTGAAGTCCTGGTCGGTGAGCGGAACCCCGTCCTCGGGCATCTTGTTCGCGAGGATCGAGACGAGGTCCTTGCCGTCGCCACCGACGCGCTTGTCGCGCAGGTCGCGGCCGTAGTTCCACACGTCCTGAACCGTCGGCGAACGGAACGGCAAGTGACGGTACTTCTCCGACTCAGGCGAGTCGAGCAGGTGCTCGGTGTAATCGGGGTCGGTGTTCGCGACCATCTCGTTGCCCCACTGGATGAGCTGGCCCGTGTGCTCACGCGGCACGTCGAGCAGACGCGCGAGCACCTGGATCGGGAAGTCCGCGGAGATCTTCTCGACGAAGTCGAACTCGCCGTTCGGCGACGCCTTCTTCGCCTCGTCGACGGTGTTCTTCGTCAGCTCGCGCAGGAACGCCTCGTAGTTCTTCAGCAGGTTGCGCGGCGAGAACTCGCGCTGGATGAGCTTGCGCAGCGCGGCGTGACGGGCGCCGTCCGTCTCGAGGATGGAGCGGCGGAAATCCATGAGGTCGTCGTCGACGTCCTCGAGGTTGACGAACTGCTCCGACGTGAACGTCTCGGAATCCTTGTCGACGACCCAGATGTCGTCGTACTTCGTGACGGCCCAGAAGCCCTTGCCGTCGCTCTCCTGGGTCCAGTGCACCGGGTCGGCGTGACGCAGCGCGTCGAACTGCGCCCATCCCTCGTTGTCGCGGAAGCGGTCGATGTTGGACAAGTCGACGTCGGCGACGTCGAACGCGGCGTCGGCCTCGGGAGCTGCGCCCTGGTCGATGATGGTCATGTCGTCTCTCCTCGTTCAGCAGGAAAATCGGGAAGGGTGCGCGAAGCGCCTGGTCGCGGGCGCGATCACAGGTGGTAGGTGTACTCGCGGAACTCCCAGTCGGTGATGAAGCTGTTGAAGCGCTCGATCTCGTTGCGCTTGTAGGCGAGGAACGTCGCGACGAACTGCTCGCCGAGCACCTCACGCATCTCGGTGTCTGCCTCGAGCGCGTCGAGTGCGGCGCACAGCGACGACGGCAGCATCGGCGAACGTTCCGGGTCGTAGCCGTAGCCGACGAGCGGCTCGCCGGAGTCGATCTCGTCACGGATGCCGAGGTAGGCAGCGGCCAGCGTCGCCGCCGTCAGCAGGTACGGGTTGGCCGACGCGTCGCCGAGGCGCAGTTCGAGACGCGATGCGGAGCCGCGCTCCGGCGGGATGCGCACCATCGCGCTGCGGTTGTCGAGACCCCAGTCGATGAGCCACGGCGCGAGCGTGTCGGGCCCGAACCGCTTGTACGAGTTGATCGTCGGGTTCGCGAGCGCCGTCAGCGCCGGCGCATGCTTGAGGATGCCGCCGATCGCGTGGTGCGCGACCTTCGACAGGCCGTGCTCGCCGTTCGGGTCGTCGAACAGGTGGTTGCCGTCGGCGTCCTGCGTCGAGAAGTGCAGGTGGAAACCGGAACCACCCTCGTCGTTGAACGGCTTCGCCATGAACGTCGCGAGCTTGCCGCGCGCCCGCGCCATCTCCTTGACGGCGGCCTTGAAGCGGAACGCGCGGTCGGAGGCGTCCATCGCGTCGGAGTGCCACAGGTTGATCTCGAACTGGCCGCTCGAGAACTCGTGGTTCGCGGCGACGACCTCGATGTCGTACTCGCCGAGTTGACGCAGCGTCTGCAGCAGCACGTTCTCCGGGTCACCACGCAGGCCGCTGACGTAGACGTTGCCGCTCATCTCGCCGTAGCGCGACCAGCCGGAATCGGAGTTCTCGTCCTCCTGCAGCACGTAGAACTCGAGCTCGGGCCCGCAGATCGGCGTGCCGGCGATCGAGGAGAACTTCTCGATGACGTTCTTCAGCACGTAGCGCGGGCTCTCGGCTGACGGCGAGCCGTCGGGGTTGAAGACGTCGGCGATGACGTGTGCGACGCCCGGCTCCCACGGCACGCGCGTCAGCGTCTCGATGTCGGGGCGCGCGACGATGTCCGGCAGGCCGGCGGCGAGCCCACCCTCGATGTCGACGACGTCGCCCATCGGCGTCGTGCCGTAGACGCTGCGGCAGAACGCGACCCCGTGACCCGTCGTCCGCTCGAAGCGGTTCACGAGCAGGTCCTTGCTGCGGTCGGTGCCGATGATGTCGGAGTAGCCGAGGCGGATGACGTCGATGCCCTCCGACCGGCACTTCGCCATGGCCTCGGCCACGGCCCCCGGCTCGCTCGACTTGCTCCCTGAGTTCGTCATGCCTCGTCGCCTCTCACGCCGTTGTGAGCGAACCTCGACGGTTGCCGGGTCGGGGTGCGCACGTTTCGTTCGGGTCCGAACATACCGTGTGACTCACGCCACACAAACCCTCATGATCGGGTAGCCTAACGCGTGTCGTACGGATACGAACGATTTACGGCGAAGGAACTTCGACGCCCTCGCCGCGCGCACACGCGCCGACACCGAAAGGGCTCTGCCATGAGCGAATCCCCCGAACTCAAGGGTTTCTTCTACCCGCGCACCGTCGGCGGCACGTCGGGCATCATCCCGTCACCGCCGTGGTACTACTCGGGCGACCTGCTCACCGTCGAGTACCGCACGAACCCCGAGCGCGTGCGCGAACTGCTGCCCGAACCGCTGGAGCTCGCCGACGAGGACCCGGGCGCCGTCGCGCTCATCTGGGCCGACTGGCAGTCGTGCAGCTCGTCGCGCGAGGAGCTGCTCGACCCGGTGCGCGCGCAGTACAAGGAGGCGTTCGTCGTCGTGCGCTGCTCCTACGAGGGCCGCACGTTCAGTCGCTGCGTCTACATCTGGGTCGACAAGGACTTCGCCATCGGCCGCGGTCTGCACCAGGGCTACCCGAAGAAGCTCGGCTCGATGTGGCAGACGCGCCCGCACCCCTTCAGCCAGGGCGCGCCGCAGATCGCGGAGGGCGGAATGTTCGGCGCGACGCTCGCGGCGGGCGACCGTCGCCTCGCCGAGGCGGTGCTGACGCTGCGCGAACCGTCCGAGACGAACGGCTTCGTCAACGGCCACCCGATGGCCCACCACCGCATCTACCCCGACATCGCCCGCGGCTCCACGGGTGACGCCTACAGCGAGCTCATCTCATCCGGCGCGGCCGAGTTCGAGGGCGGGCAGGCGTGGCGTGGTGACGTCGATCTGCGCCTGTTCGAATCGCCCACGGAGGAACTCGCCGCCCTGGAGGTCGACGAGATCATCGGCGGCTACTACCGGCAGATCGGCGTCGTCTGGAACGGCGGCGAGACGCTCGAACGTCTCGTGTGAGCCAGGCGGACGCGAAGGGCGGCAGCCTGCGTCGCAGATGAGTTCGTGGACACACGGCACGCAGCGTCACGCCGCCGACCCACCCCACCCCGGACGGGTGTAGTGTGATGTGGGTCACGACGAGAGGGGGAGGGATGCGGCACAAATCCCGTCCACGGGGTTGCGCCTGCGGGTGCGGCCCCGGCTGCGTCCACGCTCGGCTCGCCGACGCGATCCCCCTCGTCAGTTCGCTGTTGAGCGCGACGGCACGCGACGAGGGTCTCGTCATCGCCATCGCGGACCGCGAGGCACGCCTGCACTACGTCGACGGAGACTCCCGCGCCCGCAGCCGCGCCGAGAGCATCGGCTTCACCGCGGGGGCGAACTGGTCGGAGGCGCAGGTCGGCACGAACGCGCCGGGCCGAGCTGTGGCCCGCGGCGAGGCGGTCTCGATCCATCGCGAGGAGCACACGCGCCCGGACGTCCACCCGTTCAGCTGCTCCGCGGCGCCGCTCGTCGACCCCGTCACCGGCGAGGTGCTCGGCGCTCTCGACGTGACGGGAGGTGACGCTGCGGCAGACCGGCGCACCCTCGCACTCGTGCAGGCCACCGCGGCCGCGGCCGCTCGTGAACTTCGCCTCGCCGGGGTGCCGGTCGCCCCTCCACCGCACACGAGCGCGCGGCTGCGTCTCGTCCACCACGGCCGCCCCTGCATCGAAACGGGTACGGCCACCCACGCACTCACCGACCGCCACGCCGAACTCCTCGCGACACTCGCGCTCGAACCCCAAGGCCTCAGCGCCGACGAGATCGGGGCCCTCGTCTACCCGGACGGCACGCCGCCCGCCACCATCCGCGGCGAGTTGCTGCGGCTTCGTCGACGGCTCGACACGATTCCCGGCGCGCCGAACCTCGAAAGCCGCCCCTACCGCCTCACGGGGCCACTGCTCATCGACGCCGTCCAGGTCACGGAGCATCTGCGTCGCGGCGAGCACGACGAAGCCCTCGAGCTGTATCGCGGAGCCTCGCTGACGCACAGCGAGGCGGAGCCCGTCGTCGACCTGCTGCTTTCGACGTCCGGGTCGCTGCGCGAAGTGATGCTCAGTGACGCCACTCCCGAGACCCTTCTGCGCTACCTCGACCTGCCCGAGGCCGCCGATGACGTCGAGTCTTGGCACATGGCACTCACCGTCCTGCCACCGCGCGCGCCACAGCGGGCCATCGTTCTCACGCATCTCGAACAGCTCGACACTCGTCTGCGCCAGGCGAACTGACGCCCGCACAGCGCGTTGCACGGGCAGTGCAACGTTGATGCAACGCAGCCCTTCGTAACGTGACGCACATCATGCAACCCCGCGTCACATCCCGCGGGCTCAGGGAAAGGAAGCTGCGATGACGGTCTACGCCAACCCGGGAACCGAGGGCTCCAAGGTCGAATTCAAGAAGCGCTACGAGCACTTCATCGGCGGCGAATGGGTCGCGCCGAAGAAGGGGCAGTACTTCGAGAACCCCACCCCGGTCACCGGCAAGACGTTCTGCGAGGTGGGCCGCGGCACCGCCGAGGACATCGAGGCCGCCCTCGACGCGGCATGGGCGGCGGCACCGACGTGGAACAAGACCTCGCCCGCGGAGCGGGCACTCATCCTCAACCGGATCGCCGACCGGATGGAGGAGAACCTCGAGAAGATCGCCGTCGCGGAGACGTGGGACAACGGCAAGCCGGTGCGCGAGACGCTCAACGCCGACATCCCCCTCGCGATCGACCACTTCCGCTACTTCGCCGGTGCCATCCGCGCGCAGGAAGGCAGCCTCTCGCAGATCGACGAGGACACCGTCGCTTACCACTTCCACGAGCCGCTCGGCGTCGTCGGGCAGATCATCCCGTGGAACTTCCCCATCCTCATGGCCGTGTGGAAGCTCGCGCCGGCGCTGGCGGCCGGCAACTGCGTCGTCCTCAAGCCCGCCGAGCAGACGCCCGCGTCGATCATGGTGCTCATCGAACTGATCGAGGACCTCCTCCCCGCAGGAGTCGTCAACGTCGTCAACGGGTTCGGCGTCGAGGCCGGCGCGCCGCTCGCGTCGAACAAGCGCATCCGCAAGATCGCGTTCACGGGTGAGACGACGACCGGCCGCCTCATCATGCAGTACGCCTCGGAGAACCTCATCCCGGTGACGCTCGAGCTCGGCGGCAAGAGCCCCAACATCTTCTTCGAGGACATCGCGCAGGCCGACGACGCGTTCTACGACAAGGCGCAGGAGGGCTTCACCCTCTTCGCTCTCAACCAGGGCGAGGTGTGCACCTGCCCGTCACGCGCGCTTGTCCAGGAGTCGATCTACGAGCAGTTCATGGCCGACGTCGTCGAGCGCACGAAGAAGATCAAGGCCGGTAACCCGCTCGACGACTCGACGATGATCGGTGCGCAGGCCTCCAACGACCAGTTGCAGAAGATCCTGTCCTACCTCGACATCGGCCAGAAGGAAGGCGCGAAGGTGCTCACCGGTGGTCGGCAGGCCGAGTTGGACGGCGATCTGGGCGGCGGCTTCTACGTCGAGCCGACCATCTTCGAGGGCACGAACAACATGCGGATCTTCCAGGAGGAGATCTTCGGGCCGGTCGTGTCCGTGGCGAAGTTCGGCACGTACGACGAGGCACTGAAGATCGCGAACGACACCCTCTACGGCCTCGGCGCCGGTGTGTGGTCCCGCAACGGCAACACCGCCTACCGCGCGGGCCGCGACATCCAGGCGGGCCGCGTGTGGGTGAACAACTACCACAACTACCCGGCCCACGCCGCGTTCGGCGGCTACAAGAGCTCCGGCATCGGGCGGGAGAACCACCTCATGATGCTCGACCACTACCAGCAGACGAAGAACCTCCTCGTCTCCTACTCGGAGAACAAGCTCGGCTTCTTCTGAGCCGACCCGCATCACGGATCAGATCGCAACCACACGAAGGGAAGAGTCATGAGCACCATGCAAGCTGCAGTCGTGGACGTCTTCGGCGAAGACCTGAACGTCAAGGATGTGGAACTGCCGGAACCCGGGCCGGGTCAAGCGCTCGTCAAGCTGATCGCATCGGGTGTGTGCCACACCGACCTGCACGCCAAGGACGGTGACTGGCCGGTCAAGCCCGAACCGCCGTTCATCCCCGGCCACGAGGGAGTCGGCGTCGTCGAGAAACTCGGCGAGGGCGTCACCGAACTCGCCGTCGGCGACATGGTGGGCAACGCCTGGCTCGCCTCCGCGTGCGGCACGTGTGAACACTGCCGCAACGGCTGGGAGACGCTGTGCGAGGAGCAGACCAACGGCGGGTACAGCGTCAACGGCTCGTTCGGGCAGTACATGCTCGTCGACGCCACGTTCGCCGCTCACATCCCCGAGGGCGCGGACCCCCACGAGATCGCTCCCGTGCTGTGCGCCGGCGTCACCGTGTACAAGGGTCTGAAGGTGACGGAGGTGCGCCCCGGGCAGTGGGTCGTCATCTCCGGCATCGGCGGGCTGGGGCACATCGCCGTCCAGTACGCCAAGGCCATGGGCATGCGGATCGTCGCCGTGGACGTCGCCGACGACAAGTTGGAGCTCGCGAAGAAGCACGGCGCGGAGGTCACGGTGAACGCCGCGGTCGAGGACCCGACGCAGGCCGTCCTCGACGCCACAGGCGGTGGCGCCCACGGCGTCCTCGTCACGGCGGTGCACCCCAAGGCGTTCGGCCAGGCCATCGGCATGGCGCGTCGCGGGGGAACCATCGTGTTCAACGGTCTTCCTCCGGGTGATTTCCCGGCGCCGATCTTCGACGTCGTCCTCAAGGGCCTGACGATCCGCGGATCGATCGTCGGCACCCGGCAGGACATGGTCGAGGCGCTCGACTTCTACGCCCGAGGCCTCATCCACCCGACGTTCAGCAAGCGGAACCTCGACGACATCAACGCGGTGTTCGACGAGATGCACCACGGCAAGATCGACGGGCGCGTCGTCATCGACTACACGACGGAGCGCGAGGACAAGTGATGAACCTCGAGTCACGAGCCGGTGTGGCCGGAGAGACCGTCAGCCGGGTCGCCCTGACGCCGGACGCCGTCGCTCTGCTGCACCAGCTCGTGGCCGAGCACGGTCGTCTCATGTTCCACCAGTCCGGCGGGTGCTGTGACGGGTCGACCCCGATGTGTTACCCGGCAGGACAGTTCCGCACGGGTCAGGCCGACGTCCTGCTCGGCACGTTCACGCTCCCGGACGTGGCAGGCGACGATGCCGAGTTGGAGTTCTGGATGAGCCGGGAACAGTTCGAGACGTGGAAGCACACTCACCTCACCGTCGACGCCATCGACGGACGCGGCGGAGGCTTCTCCCTCGAGGCGCCCGAGGGCAAACGCTTCCTCATTCGCTCCGATCTGATGTGAGAGAACCTCGCGCGGCCGGGGGCACGGTGGACGTCATCCACGTCTGTTCGGATCCGAAAGATAATGTGGGCTGATGCCGAGTCATCACACGCTGCTCGAGACCGAGACCCTGGCCTCCAGCAAGCTGGCCGACGCGAAGATCGATGTTGCCGCCATGCACGCCGTCAGCAGCATCCACCGCGCGGCGAACGCATCGCGCAACCACATGACGAACACCGTCCTGCGTCCGCACGAGCTGTCGTGGACGGGTTTCGTCGTGCTGTGGAGCGTGTGGATCTACGGCGAACCCGAGACGCGCGAGGTCGCCGAGAGCGCCGGCATCAGCAAGGCGACGCTGTCGGGCGTCGTCAAGACCCTCTCAGCCCGGGGATGGCTCAAGCGCACCCAGTCGTCGAGTGACAAGCGGTTCGCGCACCTGTCACTGACGCCCGCCGGGATGACGCTCATGGAGGAGCTGTTCCCCCAGTTCAACTCCGGCGAACAGCAACTCGTCGCCGACCTGACGCCCGACGAACTCACCGTCCTGACGAAGGCACTCCGCAAGGTCGTGACGACGGCCGAAGGCCTCGGCGCCGACACGTCCGTCTGACGTCCACCCGAGGCCCGCCCGGCGCGCGCCCGGCGCAGCGTGGCCGATGATGTGACGCCTACCAGTCAACCCGCCCGATCGAGGAGAACCATGCCGTTGCGCCCCGTCACCACGTGGACGCTCGAGATGCCCGAGCGCCCGCACACCACGCCGCGTGGCCACTGCGTCAGCACCCCGACGGCCGACGCCCCCGACGTCGCATCCAGCCCGCATGACGACATGGCGAGCCGTCCTGAGGACGTTCGGATCGACCTGGTGCCGAACCCGAGCCCCGAGTTCGCCCGCTACCTCTACGCCGTCGTCGGCGGGCCGTGGACGTGGACCGACCGCCTCGGCTGGACGCGCGAGCAGTGGCTCGCCGACCTCGGCGTCACCGGCACCGAGACCTACGTCGCGTACGTCGGCGGCGAACCGGCGGGCTACGTGCAGATCCAGCCGACACCGGTCGGCGCGGCGGAGGCGCGTGGTCGAGCGAGCGTCGAGATTCGCTACTTCGGACTCGTCGAGACCGCCATCGGACGGGGCCTCGGCCGCACGCTGCTGGCCCATGGCATCGACGCAGCCTGGACGCTCGCCGAGCGTCATGAGGCGCCGGCGACGCAACGCGTCTGGGTTCACACGTGCAGCCTCGACGGCCCGGCGGCGCTGCGAAACTACGAGCGACGCGGCTTCGTCGTCATCGACGAGACGACGGAACTCATGGACTACCCCGCACAGCCCCTCGGCGCCTGGCGTTCCGCCGGCGGGCCCGCGTGAGCAGGGCCCGGCCGGCACGCCCCATCTGAAGTACGCCCGAGGCGAGTGAGTGGCTCCGCACTCAGACTCTGCGCAAATGCACCCGGGTGCACTTGTGCCTAGGTGAACTGCCCCCCGGGCCGAGGTGAACGCGAGACGCCGACGGCCCCTTCGGCGCCTGGCTCTTGGCTCACGTCCTCGGAAACACAGCGTGAAGAACCGGGGTCAGTGTGCGTGGGCTCAGGCGTGACGAGCGCGCTCGACGAGATCGCTGAGCAGCCGCAGTTGTTGCACGTCGGCGTCGAAGGTGCGTCGCGCTCAGGCGTGACGGGCGCGCTCGACGAGATCGCTGAACAATCGCAGCTGCTGTCCGTCGGTGTCGAAGGTGTCCTCCGGGTGCCATTGCACCGCGACGATGCTGGCCCCCGCGCCCGCAAGGCCTGACTCGCGCTCGCTCGCCGAGGTGCCTGCCGCCACAGCGTCGGTCGTCGGGTCGAGTTCGACGGCTTCCGTCGTCCCGTCATCGGCACGCGCGACGACCCGCCAGCCGGGCGCGACGTCCCGTAGGCACTGGTGGTGGTAGCAGCTGGCCTTGACGGTCGGCCCGCCGAGCACCTGCGCGAGGCGAGACGACGGGTCGAGCTCGACGTCCTCGACGCGATGACGGTGCGCCGACACGCCGAGCTCGTCGTCCATGTCGAAGTGCAACGTGCCCCCCAAGGCCACGTTGAGCAACTGCATGCCACGACAGATCGCGAGCGCCGGCACGGCCCGTCCGACGATGACGCGGGCGAGTGCGAAGTCGAACGCGTCCTGTTCGACGTCGACGTCGTAGTGGGTGTCGTGCATCGCTTCGCCTGTCCAGACGGGCGAGATGTCGCCACCACCGGGCAGGAGGATGCCATCGGCGAAGGCCACGCGTTCGGCGACCTGGTCGACGAACGCGTCTGGAATACCGGCGAATCCACGCGTTGGGTCGACGAGTGCGTCGGGAGCCCCGCGCTCGGTGCCGTCATCGCCCCCAGCGGTCATCGGCTCGGCGATCGGGGCAACGGGGTGGATGACGACCGGCTCGCCCCCCGCCGCCCAGACGGCGTCCATGAGCGCGCGCGCCATGACATCTGCGCCGTAGCGCAGAGCTGACGCGGACGCGGAGAACCGCGCCGGCATCGCGATGATGGGTCGACTCACGCCGTCACCCTCCTTGTCTTCGTCGTCATCGTCATCACCTCACAGTTCTCCCACGTGGTGCGTTTCGACACCACGTGGGGAGATTTCGCCACGAACAACTCCCACATCGTGCGTATCAACACCGAGTGGGACATCATTCCGCGCCGCCCCCGCCGGTCGTGTCGCACCGAGCGGTGCGGCTGAGCCTGCGAAGCCACACCGCCGGAAGACGCGCCAGAAGGTGCGGGCATCACGGCTGCGGAGGCATCGGCTTTCGGATACCGCGGAACTCCCAGTCGCCACCTTGGGCGGTGGAGAGGACTTCCTCCGACTCGGTCACCTGCGCGCCGACGTCGGTGCGGATGGGCGTCGGGCCCGTCACGATGTGGTTGCGCAGCGTGCCGAGGCCTTCGACCTCGACCTCGACGACGTCGCCGGGGTACACCGTCCGCGAGATGGCGGGCGTGCCGGACAGCAGCAGGTCGCCGGGCTGCAGCGTGATGGTGCGGGCGATGTCGGCGACGAGGTAGTGCATGTTCCACTCCATCTCGTCGGTCGTGCCGTCCTGCTTCACCTCACCGTTGACGAGGGTGCGGATGCGCTTGCCCCGGAAGTCCCAGCCCTCGACGACGCCGGGGCCGACGGGGCAGAGCGTGTCGGCGCCCTTGACGCGCAGCATCGAACCGGAGTCGGTGTCGCGGAAGTCGTGCAGGCCGTAGTCGTTGGCGACGGTGTAGCCGCGGATGTAGTCGCCGGCCTCGTCGGGCGAGATGTTGCGGCACGTCTTGCCGATGACGATGGCGATCTCGCCCTCGTAGTTGAGCCACTTGCAACCCTCGGGGCGCACGACGGCACCCTCGTGCGTGTTGAGCGCGGAGACGGGCTTGTGGAAGTACGTCGGCGCCTTCGGCAGCGTCGTCATCATCTCTTCGACGCGGCTGCGGTAGTTGAGGTGCACGCAGACGATCTTGCTCGGCGTCACGGGCGGCAGGTGCGTCGCGTCGGCGATGGCGACGCGACGACCGTCGCCGGCGACGAGGTCGTCACCGTCGACGACGACGTCGACGGGGTTGCCGTCCAGCAGGATGCGGCGGGTTTCGCGCAGGGTCATCGGGTTCTCCTCGTAGGGTGGATCAGGATCAAGGTCAAGGTCGGCGGGGCGTCCCGGGCGCCCCCTTCCCCTCTGCGTGCACGTGCACCCCGGTGCATCTGCACGCAGAGGGGAAGGTGTCGGGGGCTACTCACGGTGAGCGGAGGACGTCGGGCGAAAGAGGTCGCAGGAAGGGTGGCGCAGGAAAAAAGCGAGCGACGGACGTCGGACAGCCAACGCCCTCAGCCGGCGGCCGGGACGTCGGGGATGTGTTGCGGGCCCGCCTCAGCAGCCGCCGAGGCAGCCTTCTGACGCAAGACGTCGTCGTCGATGACGGTACGGTGCGGCGCGGGGAAGCCACCGTCGGGCTGGTCGAACCACAGGTGAACCTGGCCAGTACCGACGGAGTTCTCGTACTCGCCGTACTGACGCGACGGGGCGGTGCAGTCGCCTTCGCCGAGGGCACCGATCATCATGAGGTAGTGCCCGAATCGTGCTTCGGGCTTGTACCGGTAGAACTCGTCCATCGTGTCGAGGACGCGCGCGTGATCGCCGTTCGCGAACCATTCCATGCGCTGCAGGTCGGCCTGGCACGCCTCCTGCGAGAAGATGTGCTCGCTGCCGGCGGCCTCGTGGTCGCGCAGCTTGCGCAGCGGCCAGAACGTGTGGCTGAGCGCGCCGGAGGCGATGAGCAGCACCTTGCGGTCGCTCTCGCGGATGGCGTCACCGAGCGCGCGGCCGAGGCGCAGGTTGTCCTCCGTGTCGGCTGTTTGGCACACGCCGATGGAGATCCACTTCTTGTCGTCGAGGCCCTTGCCGAGGTACTCCCACATGTTCGTCGTCGCGTAGAAGATCGGCAGCGAGTGGTCGTCGATCGCGGTGATCCACGTGCCGTGTTCGTCGGCCTTGCTCGCGATGAGGTGCGCGAGCTCCGGGTCGCCGGGGAAGTCGTAGTGACGGCGCGTCATGCCGCGCGGCAACTCCTCCGACGTGAACAGCCCCGAGCGGCGATCCTGCGCCGTGACGACGAACTCGACGGTCGTCGCCCAGTGGCTGTCGAGTACGACGACGGTGTCGTAGTCGAGCACGTCGAACACCTCGCGCCGCAACTGCTGGAGCCCGGCGACGAGCGTCGTGTCCTCGCCGTTGTTGAGGCTGCGCCGCACGTCCTCGGGCAGCATGATCGTCGGCACGTGCGCCAGCAGACCGGCGCCTACCACTTCACCCATGTCCGTCTCCTTCGTTCATCGTCGTTTCTCGTCACTGACCTGCCCCAAGGCCCGCCATCCTCTGCGTGCACGTGCACCCAGGTGCCCCGCACGCAAAGGATGTGCGGCGGGCACCTGCGAGCAGTGCCGCACAATTTCTCGGCCATTCAGTTGTTCAGCGACTCGATCGTTCAGTTGCTCGGCGCGAAGACGGAGTTCTTCACGTCGCAATAGAAGTCGAAGCTCCAGATGCCGCCCTCGCGGCCGATACCGGACCGGCCGCTGCCACCGAACGGCGCGCCGAGGTCGCGGACGAAGAAGCAGTTGACCCAGACGGTGCCCGCGCGCAGTTGCGCCGAAACGCGTTCTGCCCGCTCGGGGTCCGACGTCACGAGCGTCGCGGCGAGGCCGAAGCGCGTGTCGTTCGCCATCGCGACGCCGGCCTCGTCACCGTCGAACGTCTCGATCGTGAGGACGGGGCCGAAGACCTCCTCGGTGAGGATCTCCGAGCCCTCGGGGCAGTCGGCGAGGATCGTCGGCGAGTAGAACAGGCCGCCCAGCTCGTCGTTCGGCCCCCCACCCATGAGGACGCGCGCGCCGTCGGCCTTGGCGCGCTGCACGAAACCGTCGACGGTGTCGAAGTGCTTGCGCGTGATGAGTGCGGAGACGTCGCTCGTCAGGTCGCGCGGGTCGCCCTGCTTGAGCGTGCGAGCCTTGTCGAGCACACGCTGCGTGAACTCCTCGGCGATCTTGGCGTCGACGAGCAGACGCGCGCCCTTGAGACAGACCTGCCCGGCGTTGTCGAACTGCTCGACGGCGATGTCGACGGCCAGATCCATGTCGGCGTCGTCGAGCACGAGCAGCGGCGACTTGCCGCCCAGCTCGAACGACAACGGGACGATGTTCGGCGCGGCCGCAGCGGCGATGACGCCGGCCGTCGGGACGGAGCCGGTGAAGCACAGCCGGTTGATGCCGGGGTGACGCGTCAGTGGGGCGCCCGCGTCGACGCCCGTGCCCTGTACGACGTTGAACACACCGTCGGGCAGGCCCGCGTCACGCATGATGTCGGCGAGCAGCGACGCCGTCAGCGGCGCCCACTCCGGCGGCTTGACGACGACGGTGTTGCCCGCCGCGAGCGCCGGGCCGATGCGCCAGGTCGCGAGCATGAGCGGCGCGTTCCACGGCGTGATGATGGCGACGACGCCGGCCGGGTCGTACGTGATGCGTTCGCGGTGGCCGCGCCCGGGCACCGTCATGTCGGGGTGGGCGAGGTCGTTCTCGAGGTAGTCGGCGAAGAAGCGGAAGTTCATCGCGACGCGCGGCATGACGCCGCGCAGGTGGCTGCGCAGCAGCGCGCCGTTGTCGCGCGTCTCGACGTGCGCGAGCTCCTCGACACGCGCCTCGACGCCGTCGGCGACCTTGCGCAGCAGCGCCGCGCGCTCCGCGACCGGCATGCCGGCCCATGCCGGAAAGGCCTTGCGCGCAGCAGCGACGGCAGCGTCGACCTCGGCCTCGGCGCCTGCGCTGATCTCGCCGATGACGCTCTCGTCGATCGGGGAGACGTCGGTGAACGTCGCACCGTCAGCGCTGGTGACGCGCTCGCCACCGATCCAGTGACGCGTATCGACCTCGACCCCCTCGACGGTGATCTTCTCGGGCTGCGGCGCGGTGACCATGACGCTCCTCGCAAGGTTGGCTGGTGCGGTGATGCGCATCACACTACCAATCGTTCGGGCCCAAACGGACATCGTGCCGCGAGATCAAATCGTCATCTGATCCTCATGTGTCTCAGATCACATCATGGGTTACCGTGACCCTCGAGGCGAGATCGTTCGCCCCCGAACGAAAGGCCCGGCATGGCAACTCCCACGTCGTCTCCCGACATGAGTCCGCGCGCAGATTCCGACATCCCACACACCGAGCACCGCCTGCGTTCCGGGCGCCTCGGGGTCATCGCGATCGCGTTCATCGTCGTCTCCGCCGCCGCGCCCCTGACGGCGATGGCCGGCGGCGCGCCCGTCGCGATGCTCGTCGGCAACGGGCGAGGCATTCCGTTCGCGTACCTCATCGTCAGCGCCATGCTGCTGCTGTTCGCCGTCGGCTACACCGCGATGGCACGTCACCACACGAGCACGGGCGCGTTCTACGCGTACGTCGCGCGCGGCCTCGGCCAGCATGCCGGCGGCGCTGCGGCGTGGATCGCCCTGCTCGGTTACAACGCCATGCAGATCGGCCTCTACGGCCTCTTCGGCTCGGCCACCGCCAGCTTCTGCGCGGACAACCTCGGCTTCGACCCGCCGTGGTGGGCGTGCGCGTTCGTCGCGTGGGCCGTCATCGCGCTGCTCGGCTACCGCCAGGTCGATCTGTCCGTCAAGGTGCTCGGCGTCCTCGTCGCCGCGGAATTCCTCATCGTCCTCCTGCTCGACGGCGCCATCATCGGCAAGGGTGGGGAGGGCGGCCACGGCGGTGTCGCATCGCACCTGGCCTGGGATTCGTTCAGCTTCGACGCCCTGACAAGCGGTTCGCTCGCCATCGCACTGCTGTTCAACTCGGCGAGCTACATCGGGTTCGAGTCGACGACGATCTACTCGGAGGAGGCGAAGGATCCGCGTCGCACCGTGCCGCGCGCGACGTACCTCGCCGTCGCCGTCATCGGTGTCTTCTACTCGATCACGACGTTCCTCATGGTGAGCGCGCAGGGCGGTTCGACGCTCGTCGAGCACCTCGGCGGCCTCAAGCCGGACCCGACGGTCTTCCTCTTCGAACTGGGCGATACCTACCTCGGTTCGAGCGCGACGAAGGTGATGTCGCTGCTGTTCGCGACATCCGTCTTCGCGGCGCTGCTCGCGTTCCACAACGCCGTCGCGCGCTACCTGTTCGCCCTCGGACGCGAGGGGCTCGTGCCCGCCCGCCTCGGCCACACGCACGCGGTGCACCTGTCGCCGCACATGGGCTCGATCAGCCAGACGGTGCTCGCCGCTGTCGTCCTGACGATCTTCGTCGTCACCGACAAGGATCCCGTGCTCGCCCTGTTCACCTGGCTGACGCAGCTCGGCACGCTCGCCATCCTGTTCCTCATGGCGTTCGCGTCGCTCGCCGTGGTCGTGTTCTTCGCGAAGCACCGGGGCGCACGAGGCAAGGCCGCAGCCGACGACGGGGTGACGGGTGACGTCGCCACCGCCGGCACCGGCCTCGGCGGGCTCTGGCGCACCCTCGTCGCGCCCGCGCTCTCGGCCGTGTTCATGGGCGGCGTCGCTGCGTATGCCGCATCGCAGTTCGGCAACCTCATCGGAGACCCGAACAGCGCCCTCGCATGGCAGCTGCCCGCGCTCATCGGCGTCGCCGTCGTCATCGGTGTCATCTCCTCGTTCGTCCTCAAGGCCCGCGCGCCGCAGCAGTGGGCGCTCATGGGCATGGACCGCGTCGAGGCGACCGACGGCGCAACAGAGATCGACGGGCCGTCGGCGGCACCGACGCCCTGAACGACCCGCGACGCAGCGCGCCCCCCCCGGGGCCCGGCGGGGGGGGGGCGCGGGGGGGGGGGGGGCCCCGGGGGGGCGCGCCCGGCGGGCGGTGAGCGGGCCGATGGCGGCGTGGTGCGCCCCGGCGGGCGCCCCCGGGCCCCCCCCCCCCCGGCCCAACCCCCCCCCCCGGGCCGGCGGGCCCCCCCCCCCCCCCCCCCCCCCCCCCCCCCCCCCCCCCCCCCCCCCCCCCCCCGGGGGGGGCCCCGCTGCGTTCTGAGGCGCCCGGTTCGAGCGCGACAGACGTCAGTTCAGCTGCCAGATGACGGCTTCGTCCGCCTCGGCTGCCTTGGCGTAGAACTCGCGCAGCTCGGCGTCGTAGGGCATGACGTACACGTCGAGCACGTCGTCCTCGTCCCAGATGCCGGGGTAGATCTCGTCGCGCGTGAACCTCTTCGCGTCGTAGCCCTTGCGCAGGATGCTCGGCGTGATGCGGCCCATCGCGGCGGCGATCGCCGTCACCCGCGCGGGCGTCACGTGGCCGACGACGACATCCTCGGAGTCAGGCACCCGCCCCTCCGAGATCGGGCTCGGAGCGTGCGCCTGCTTGTAGAGGCGCTCGAGCGCATGCCAGGCCTTGTCTACATCGAGCATGCGCTCGTCGTCGAACTTCTCGAGCGTCTCGAGCGCCTGCAGGGGCGCGTCACCCGTCGACGTGAGGTCGGTGACGAGTCGCTGCGCCTCGGTATCGTCCATGCGGTAGGCCGTCCAGATCATTCCCATGGGCCCGACGGTACTGCCCACGCCCCCCGCGTGTCAGCGCCGCCGTCAGCCGCGGCTGGCAGACTGGGAGCGAACACGGCACGCCCGGGCGCCCCGGGCCCTTCGAAAGGCTGACGATGTCGCACGAGATCACCTGGAAGTCCGTCCACGACGAGCGCGAGTCGCTGCTCGAGGATCTCGCAGGGCTGAGTGACGCGCAGTGGCGCGCCCCGTCGCTGTGCGAGGACTGGAGCGTGCAGCAGGTCGTCGCGCACCTCGCGTCGTCGGCGCGCACGTCGAAGGCGAGCGCCGCCAAGCAGATGCTGACGCACAAGGGCAACGTCCAGGCCGTCAGCGACGCCGGCGTTGCGCGTTTCTCTGGTGGCACACCCGCCGAGACGCTCGAAGCCTTCCGCGAGTCGATGCACGAGCGCGTGTCGCCGTTCTCCGCGGAGGCCGCGCTCGGCGAGGTCGTCGTGCATGCAGAGGACATCCGCCGCGCGCTCGACATCGAACACACCTACCCCGCCGAGACGCTGCGTCAGCTCGCCGACCACTACAAGGACGCCGGCCTCGGCATGGGTGCGGGCGACCGCATCAAGGGCCTGCACCTCATGGCTACCGATCAGAAGTGGGAGACGGGCAAGGGCGACGTCGTCTCCGGGCCGATCATCGCGCTCATCATGACGATGCTCGGACGCACCGCCTACCTCGACGACCTGTCCGGTGACGGCGTCGAGACGTACCGCGCGCGCCTGACGCGCTGACGCTCGTCGATGTTGCCCGGGATTCGCGGCGCGGGTGCCTGGGTTCCCGGGCAACATCGGGCGGTGGAGCCATGACACATGCCATGGGGGATCCGTGAGCGTCGGCCGCGTGAGGCGACGAATGGCGCGCCTAGACTCGAGTCATGAAGGCCTCATCGAACTCCACGGCTCAGAAGTTGCTCGCGATCTCCGGCTCGTTGGCGCTCATCGTGTTTCTCGTGCTCGGCTTCGCCTTCCACGCGTGGCCGATCGCGTGGGTGGCCTTCCTCGTACCGGGGATGATCCGGACGTGGATGGCAGTCGAGGCCCCGGAGAAACAGCACGGTTACGGCATCGGCGCGGACGATGAATCCAAGCCGTACCCCTACTCCGACGACCCTGGGGCTGCGCCGCCGGCGCCGCGTCAGTAGCGCGACGTCGTCGGCGTGCCGGCCTGCGGCATGAGCGGGCGCGCCGCGCTCTCGGGGACGATCTGCTTGCCCAGCGGGAACAGTGCGAGCGGGATCATCTTGAGGTTCGCCCAGGCGAGGGGCAGACCGATGATCGTGACGGCGAGGGCGATGGCTGTGCCGATGTGCGCGATGGCGATCCAGATGCCCGCGAGCACGAACCAGATGATGTTGCCGATCATCGACCCGACGCCCGCTGTCGGCTTGTCGACGTACGTGCGCCCGAACGGCCACACGGCGAAGTTGGCGATGCGGAACGACGCGACGCCGAACGGGATCGTCACGATGAGAATGCACATGATGAGCCCGGCGAGCATGTAGCTCAACCACAACCACACCCCGGCGAACACGAACCAGATGATGTTGAGCAACGTCTTCATTGTTCTCCCCGTGTCGTCGAACCCGGGTGGTGTCGATACGACCTCCACAGCCTATCCAGATGACCTGAATCGCTCCTGGGTCGCCTCACATGCCACCTCAGCAGGGTGCGCCAGACGTGTTCGAGGCAGGCCGTCGCCAGACGGCGGGTGTCGACGTCGTCACCGCGACGAGGCCCGCACGCTGCAGGATGGGGCGCGAATACTCGGTGCAGTCGACCTGCAGCAGCGCCTTTCCGCGCGTCATGGCTGCCCGGGCGCGCTGCGCTGCGAGCGCGCGATAGAGGCCTCGCCCGCGATGACGTTCGTCGCACGCGCCACCCCACAGGCCCGCGAAGTCGGTATCGTCCACGAAATCGACCCGCCCCGAGCACACGATGTCGCCTGCCGAGTCGCGCACGAACCACATCTCGAAACTTTCCGGATCGCGCCTCATGCGCTCGACGAGTTCGTCGCCCTGACGTCGGCTGCGCTCGGGGGAATCGCCGAAGACGCGCCCGGCGAGGCCTTCGGCGTCACGCATCGCCTGCTGGGTGGCGGCGCGTTCGAGCGTGTATCCGGCGGGCAGGCCCTCGTCGGCGGCGATGACGTCGTCGACCGACCCGACCATGACCGTCTCGGGCTCTTCCAGTTCGAATCCGCGCGCCTCGAGCCGCTGGAGCAGCCGCGGCAGGACGTCGTGGCCGCGCGTCTTCCATTCGAAGTGGTCGACGCGCTCGTCGGCCTCGAAATGGCTGACGACGGCGTCGATGAGTTCGTCGAGCCCGTCGTCCATGACGAACGGGTCGTAGGTGACGAATCCGCGCCGCCGGCCCGGGAACGTCGCAGCGAACACCGGGCCGATCGGCGTCACCTCGTCGGCGTCGGCCACCTCCGCCCGACCGCGCAGCTGAGAGTCGTACAGGTCGCGAAACGCCTCAGGGTTCATGGGGTGAATCTCGCAGCCCGGCGCCCCACGCCACAACTGAATTTCTCGACCGACGCGTCGTGTAGATCGCTTTGAGCTGCTCGCGCCCCACCCGGTATCCGCCAGGTGGGGCGTGAGAAGCGTGACCAGCTCGTGTCGCGCCGAGCGCATGGGATGAGCTTGTGAACCCCTTCCGCCGGAAGACGCGCGATCGATACCTAGTCGCCCTGTCTTCTGGGCGACTTCCTCAGCGCTCACTGCGGCAGAATCCTCACTTCGTTCCGGTCCTACCTCCGCTCGCTTGATCGGGTCGTGTCGC